>JBEDGK010000125.1:0-6281 GCA_041174665.1 Pseudomonadota bacterium | reverse complement strand
ATTCGGGCGATTCAGGGAATTTGGCGGATGCATGGGCGCTCAGTGACTCGTCCTCTGATGCCCATCACCCCATGCGCAAATCTCAACGATTCCCGAGGATTTGACGCAAATTCAGTGCTTGCGCAGATCGTCTTCGATATAAGCACGCACCACATCGTCATAGCGCTGGTCGCGAACAAAGCCCATTTTTTCTGCGCGCCCGGTGTTGAAATCTCCTGGCCAGGTGCGCACCAGCTTCATCACCGCAGGATCCTCTTTCCATTCGATCAGCTTCAGTGGATCAGGCCCTGCCACGCGCGCCATCGCATCGACCATCTCTTGCACTGTGATGCTGAGGCCGCACAGATTCACTGCACCGGCGCTGCCGAAAGCAGCGGCATCGATTTCGTGGGCATGGATCAGATTGTGTACCGTGCTGCGCGGCGACAGCACCCACATCCGGGTTTGGGGTGGCACTGGGCAAACGGACACCACGCCATTCAGCGGCTCGCGAATCACGCCGCTGGCAAAACTGGATGCCGCTTTGTTGGCTTTGCCCGGGCGCACCGAGACTGTGGGCAGACGCAGCGAGCGTCCGTCGACAAATCCCTTGCGAGCATAGTCGGTGACCATCAGCTCGCACATCGCTTTTTGCGCGCCGTACGAGCCTTGCGGGGTCGCGGGCGTACTGTCGAGTACTTTGGCGGGCAGATCACCGCCGAATACAGCGACCGAACTGGTGAAGACAAAGCGCGGACGGTTGCCGTTCTTGCGGGCCTGCTCGAGCAGAAAACGTGTCGCATCCAGATTGATGCGCATGCCCAGATCGAAATCGCTCTCCGCTTCGCCGCTGACGACGGCGGCGAGATGGAATACCGACTGAATCGCCGGCGTCAGCACGTTGGCGATGGAAGACGGATCGGAGACATCACCCGTGACCGAGGCAATGCGAGTATCGGAAAATCCCTGCGCGGCGACTTGGTCGAACAGCACGATGCGAGTAATGGTCTGCTGCTGACCATCCTTGCCGGCGAGGGTGCCACGCTCCAGCAGTTTGTGCGCGAGTTTTGATCCGAGAAATCCAGCGCCTCCGGTGATCAGGACTTCCATCGGTGTCTCCTGTTTGTTGTTGTTTTAGTGGTGTTGCTTTGGTCGGTGCACAGGATACTCTGCGGGGCTTGGTTGTGGCAAATGGATGGGGAATCACTGCCAGAGTAAAGATGGATTCCGGCCTGCGCCGGAATGACGATTTAAACAGGAGCAGCGCTAAATACCGTCATTCCGGCGGAGGCCGGAATCCATGTCTGACCTGGCAGAGCGTCTTCATCGTTGCTCTGCAATGCGCGAACGGGTACTCAAAACGGCACCGACGTCCCCCTGCCGGCTCCCTGCTCCTGCCGGAACACACGCTCCACGGGTGGATCTTCATGTACCGCGAGTTGCAGCTTTTGCTCACTCGGTCGGTGCAGCATGCGCAGCTCATCACCGACAATTTCCGTGGTGTGCCGTTCGATGCCATCCTTGCCGGTCCACTTGCGGGTTTGCAGATGGCCCTCGATGTACACCAGCGCACCTTTTCTCAGATGCTGCCCGGCGAGCTCGGCGAGTCGTTTGTACAGCACGACCCGGTGCCATTCAGTCGCTTCGCGCCGCGCGCCAGTGGATTTGTTTTTCCAGGCCTCACTGGTAGCAATCGACAGATGCGCGACCGGTTCGCCGCTGTTCATCGTACGTACATCAGGATCATGGCCGAGGTGGCCGATCAGCAGGGCTTTGTTCAGTGTTCCGGTCATCATGGTGTCCTTGGATTTTTGGTGAGGCATGCGCACATCATGCCGACCCGCAGTGCCGGGTGTTCTGCGCAGATTCAAGCGAGACCTTGCGCGGACCCCCTGATGAGGTTGAATTCATCCGGCGCGGGCACCTCCTAATGCGCTTGCATTCGGCCAATGTCGGCCGGCGATCACCGCCTTTGCACCACCGCTGTACAAATGTCTATGCGTACTGACAATAGGGGGTGTAAAGTAATTGGGTGTTTACCCTCCCGGCATACATAGAATTACAATAATTGCAATTCAACGACGGGTAACAGAAGACGGGGGGTAGTCATGGGTAATGCAGTGAGCGAATTTTTTGCGGGCACCGGCTTGGTGGATTTCGTCATTGCAGTCACCTTGGTGGAAGCCGCGCTGCTGGTGCTGTGGAACGTGCGCACCGGACGCGGTATGCCCATGCGGGATGTGATGGCAATGCTATTGCCGGGAATGTGGCTGATGCTGGCGCTGCGCAGTGTGATCAGCGGGTACGACGGGATGATCACCGCCCTGTATTTGCTGGCAGCAGGTTTCAGCCATGCCAGCGATCTGTTGCGACGCCATCGCTACTACGCAGATAAAAACAGGTTTGAATAGAGACAGCAGCACCGGTTGAGAGCACATCCGGTTGCTGCGGAGAAGACATCATGCGCTACAGCTTTCCTTTTTCAGCGATCGTCGGACAAGAAGAAATGAAGCACGCGATCCTGGTCGCAGCGGTCGATCCGGGTGTCGGTGGCGTACTGGTGTTTGGCGACCGCGGCACGGGTAAATCCACGGCGGTGCGCGCGCTGGCAGCACTGCTGCCCAAGATGAAGGCGATGGCCGGCTGCGTATACGGTTGCGATCCCGAGCCGGGTACGCCGTCCTGCGAGCATTGCGCGCCGCTAAAAGCTGCCGGTAACCCCAAGACCGTGCAGCGCGATGTGCCGGTGGTTGACCTGCCCTTGGGCGCGACGGAAGACCGTGTCGTTGGTGCACTCGATCTCGAGCGTGCCTTGTCCGAAGGCATCAAGGCCTTTGAGCCGGGCTTGCTGGCGCGTGCCAACCGAGGGTTTCTGTATATCGATGAAGTCAATTTGCTGGAAGATCATCTGGTCGATCTGCTGATCGATGTGGCCGCTTCCGGCGAGAACATGGTCGAACGCGAAGGCCTGTCGATACGTCATCCTGCGCGCTTCGTGCTGGTCGGTAGCGGCAATCCGGAAGAGGGTGAGCTGCGTCCGCAGCTGCTCGATCGCTTCGGTCTGGCGGTTGATGTGAGCACACCGACGGATCTTGCGCTGCGCATTGAGGTCGTGAAGCGGCGCGATGCTTTCGAGCGCGATCCGGCAGGATTCACCGAGCAGTGGCGCAAGGAGGATGAAAAAATACGCAAGCGCATCGTCGCTGCGCGCAAGCGTCTGAATGAAGTCTCCGTGCCGGATGCGGTGCTTGGTCGCGCTGCAGAGCTCTGCATGGCGCTCGGCACGGACGGCCTGCGCGGCGAACTGGCGCTGATGCGTGCCGCGCGCGCGCTGGCCGCCTATGACGGCGACAAGATTGTCAACGCGGGCCATTTGCGGCGCATGGCCGCGCCGGCATTGCGCCACCGCTTGCGCCGCAATCCGCTCGATGATGCCGGCTCCGGCACACGGGTTGCGCGCGCGGTCGACGAAGTGCTCGCCTGAGCGCTGATCACTGATCGACGTTCGCATCGATCTCCCACGCATCAGCACAGAATTGCATGAACGCCCGACAAGATCCCGAAGCGCAGGCCATGAGTGCCGCCAGCCTGTGGCAATGCGCGGTGCAGGCAGCCGTGCTGCTGGCCATTGATCCTTCGGGTCTTTCGGGGGTGCGCGTGCGCGCGGCGCCCGGACCGGTGCGGGACGCATGGCTGGCACTGCTGAAGGAATGGATGGGCGACTGTGCATGGAAGCGCATGCCAGTCAACATCAGTGACGAGCGGCTGCTGGGCGGGCTGGATCTTTCCGCGACCTTGTCAGCAGGACGTCCGGTCTTGCAGCGCGGACTGCTTTCTGACGTCGATGGTGGCGCACTCATACTCACCATGGCGGAACGTCTTTCGCAGCAGACTGCCGCCCGGCTTGCCGCAGTCATCGATCATCATCACGTGACAATTGCGCGTGATGGTCTGCATGAGCGACATGACACACGCTTTGCACTGGTGGCGTTCGATGAGGGCGCACATGATGATGAAGCGTTGTCGCCCGCATTGCGCGAGAGGCTGGCATTCGATATCGATTTGCGCGCCATACCGTGGCAATTGGTCACGGACGATTCCTTGCCCATGATTTCGCAACAAGACATCCGTGCTGCGCGCGAGCGTCTTTCCGGGATAACGATGCCGGATGATTTGCTCAAGGCACTGTGTGGCGCGTCACTGGGGCTGGGCATCGGCTCGGCGCGTGCCTCGCTGATGGCGCTGGCCGCTGCACGCGCGAATGCAGCGCTCGATGGCAATGACCAAGTGACAGAAGATGATGCGCGAGTGGCAGCCTCACTGGTGCTGGCACCGCGTGCCACCCGCTTGCCGCCCGTACCCGAGGAAGCCGAGGCCCCCGAACCCGAGGCGCACACCGAACCACCGGATCAGCAGAATGACGATCAGTCATCGGCGCAGTCAGCGCAAGAGCAAGCGCCACTGGAGGATCGCGTGCTCGATGCCGCCAAAGCCGCGCTGCCTGCGGGACTGCTGATGCAGATGCTGGATGCAGGTGCGCTCAAGCGCGGCCATGCAGGCAAGTCCGGCGCGGCCGTGAAAGCCGGCCTGCGCGGTCGGCCCGCCGGATCGCGCCGGGCGCGGCCGGTGCAAGGCAGCCGCTTGCATCTGATCGATACCCTGCGCGC
This sequence comes from Pseudomonadota bacterium, assembly GCA_041174665.1. Lineage (GTDB taxonomy): Bacteria > Pseudomonadota > Gammaproteobacteria > Burkholderiales > Burkholderiaceae_D > Pernthalerella. The sequence goes on along the minus strand of JBEDGK010000125.1, from coordinate 1,635 downwards.
GGCTGCGCCTTGGCAGCGATTGCGACAATCGACGGTATCCAGGGGATCGCAGGCATCAACTGCACCGAACGCACCGAACGCAGCAGCGATGCGGCGCAGCGGTTCGCGTATTCAGGTGCGTGCCGAAGATTTTCATGTCGCACGCATCAAGCAAAAGACATCCACTGCCACGCTGTTTGTGGTCGATGCATCGGGATCCTCAGCCTTGCACCGACTGGCCGAGGCCAAGGGCGCGGTCGAACTGCTGCTCGCGGATTGTTATGTGCGGCGCGATCAGGTGGCGCTGATGGCTTTTCGTGGGCAGCAGGCCGAATTGCTGCTGCCGCTGACGCGTTCACTCGTGCGCGCCAAGCGCAGCCTGGCCGGCTTGCCTGGCGGCGGCGGCACACCACTGGCGACGGCCATCGATGCGGCCGTCGTGATGGCGCAAGGATTGCAGCGACGCGGACTGTCGCCACTGATCGTGATGCTCACTGACGGCCGCGCGAATGTCGCGCGCAATGGCAGTGGCGGTCGTGAACTTGCTCACTCCGAAGCCTTGCAGGCTTCGCGTCAGCTGGCTGCGATGGGTGTGTCGGTGCTGTTCATCGATACCTCACCGAAGCCGCAGTCGCTAGCCGCAGAGCTGGCGCTGGCGATGCGCGCGCGCTATCTGCCTCTGCCGCATGCGGGTGCGGCGATGGTGTCGCAGGCTGTGCGCGAGGTGAGTCGTGAGGTGACGCGCGACGCGGCTCGCAACGGAGCGCGCTGAATTGAGCGCTCGGCTGGTCTGGGAGACGGACGGTCGCGACTGGCCGAATCGTAGTCACAGTCATTTCATATCGGCGGCCGGACTGGACTGGCATGTGCAGCAATTCGACGATGCCGGCTTACCTGCGGGCGCGCCGCGGCTACTTCTGATCCACGGTACCGGTTCCTCCTCGCACTCATGGCGCGATGTCGCGCCTTTGCTCGCAAAGCGCTACCGTGTTCTGTCGCTGGATCTTCCGGGTCATGGGTTTACGTCGATGCCGCAGCCTGCGGAGCAGTCGCTGACATCGATGTCGCGCAAGCTGGCCGCTTTGCTAAAGGTCGTGTCATTCTCGCCGCAGCTCGTGATCGGACATTCGGCGGGCGCCGCCATCGCGGCGCAGATGGCCCTTGACCAATCCATCGCACCGCGCGCGATCATCAGCCTGAATGGCGCCTTCGTGGGTTTTGGCGGTCTCGCCGGTCAGTTGTTTTCACCGATTGCGCGCCTGCTCGCCGCCGGCTCTTTCGCATCGCGTTTTTTTGCGTGGCAGGCGCAAGACCCGGCGATCGTCGACAAATTAGTACGCAGCACCGGCTCCGTGCTCGATGCCGCTGGCATGCGGCTGTATACCCAACTGGTAAGGAATGCCGGCCATGTGTCCGGCGCATTGGCGATGATGGCGCACTGGGATCTTGTGCCGCTGGAGCATTCACTGCCTGCGCTCGCCTTGCCGGTATGGCTGGTCGCTGCAGAGAATGATCTCACCGTGCCGCCTGCACAGGCATCGCTGGTCGCGCGTCGTTTGCAAAATCCCCGCATCGTGCTGTGGCCCATGCTGGGCCACCTCGCACATGAGGAGAGCCCGGCACAGTGTGCTGCGCTGGCGGACGAGGTGATGCTCG
>JBEDGK010000124.1:0-3029 GCA_041174665.1 Pseudomonadota bacterium | reverse complement strand
AGAGAAATTCGAGTGCGCGAAGGCGATGCCGTGAAGGCGGGGCAACTGCTTCTGGTTCTCGATCCTACCGAACCCGCCGCGGATGTGGAAAGGATTGCCAACGACTTGCATATGGCTCGTGCTCAGGCACTCCAAGCGCGGCGGGTTCGGTAGGATCGAGAACCAGAAGCAGTTGCCCCGCCTTCACGGCATCGCCTTCGCGCACTCGAATTTCTCTCACACTAGCCGTGCCCAGCGCTTGAATCACTTTGGTGTTGCCGCTGACGATCACTTTGCCCGGGGCACTGGCTACGATATCGAGCTTGCCAAAACATGCCCACAGCAGCGCGATCAGCGAGAAAACCATTAACAGCCAGATCGCCACTCTGGGGGCAGGTGAGACCGGGGTATGTTGCAGCGCCAGCGAGCCTGCAAGGAACTCGGCCTCGTCATGTCTGCGATTTTCACGATCGTGGCTGGCGCGCGCGGCCCACGCGTGGCGCCAGCAGTCGAGATAGCGCCGTGCCAGCGCCGCCACAGCGCCAGTCACGAGAATAATCCGCGTACTCATGCCGCTTGCATGCTGTGCAGACGATGATAAAAACCATCTTGCCGACGGATTAGCTCATCATGCCGGCCTTGCTCTACCAGCCGGCCTTGCTCCAGTACCAGAATGCGATCAGCGTGTCGCACAGCAGTCAGCCGGTGGGCGATGATGAGCACAGTTCTTCCTTTGCAGATAGCCGCCATATTGGACTGTACGATGCGCTCGGATTCGTAGTCGAGTGCGCTGGTCGCCTCGTCGAAGATCAGTATGCGAGGGTCGCGCATGAGTGCCCGCGCAATCGCAATGCGCTGTTTTTGTCCGCCCGATAGACCGGTGCCATGTTCGCCGAGCATAGTGTCATAGCCTTCGGGAAGCTCCGATATGAAGGCATGCGCCCCGGCCAGATGGGCTGCACGCATGACCCGTTCCAGCGGCACACCGGTGTCGCCTAGTGCGATGTTTTCCCTCACGGTGCCGTTAAATAGCTGACTTTCCTGGAGCACGATGCCAATCTGCCGACGCAGTGATGAAGGATCTGCCAAGGCGATATCCATGCCATCCACCAGAATGCGACCACTGGAAGGCAGCATCAGACGTTGCAGCAGCCGCGTGAGCGTGCTCTTGCCCGAACCCGATCTGCCCACGATACCGACGACTTCGCCTTGCCTGATACTGAGATGGATATCAGACAGCGTCTCCTTGCCATCAGGCCGATAGCGAAAAAACAGATGATCAAAATCGATGCGGCCCCGGACAGGAGGCAGAGCGGTACCGGAGGAAGATTTTTCTACCTCCGAATTCAGGATGTCACCCAGCCTTTGCACCGATACGCCGACCTGCTGAAAATCCGACCACATCTGTGCCAGCCGCATGACCGGATTAGCGACATGTCCTGCCAACATATTGAAAGCGACAAGTTGGCCGACGGTCAGCTGGCCTTCAATGACCAGGCGTGCACCCATCCACATCGTCGCCACCGTCACCAGCTTGCCGATCAGCGAGACGAGGTTGCTGGCCCAGTTCCCTATGTGGCCCGCTCTGAAGGCTGCTTCCAGATAAGCCGCGAGCTGGTTTTCCCATTTACGTCGCCAGCTGGGCTCCACAGCCATGGCTTTCACTGTGTCGATGGCATTGACTGTCTCGACCAGAAAGGCCTGATTTTCTGCGCCGCGTCGGAATTTTTCATCCAGCCGCTGCCTGAGTAGTGGAGTCGCCAGGATCGACAGCATCAGATAGCAGGGCAGCGATAGCACCACGATCAACGTCAGTGTTGTACTGTAAAGCAGCATGACGCCAATGAAGATCACCGAGAAAAGCAGATCGAGCACCAGCGTGATACCGTTCCCGGTGAGGAAACCACGAATATTTTCCAGTTCACGCATACGTGCCACAGAGTCGCCAGCGCGCCGCGCATGGAACCAGGGTAGCGGCAGAGAGAGCAGATGGCTGAATAATTTTGAACCAAGTTCAACATCAATGCGGCTGCAGGTATGTGAGAAAACATAGCTACGCAGTGTGCTTAACGCAACCTCGAACAGACTGACCACCAGCAAACCGATGGCGATCACATCCAGCGTGCTGAACCCACGATGTACCAGCACCTTGTCCATCACGACCTGGAAGAACAAGGGCGTGACCAGCCCGAACAACTGAAGCGCCACTGATACCAGCAGCACTTCCAGCAGCAGCTTGCGGTATTTGATCACTGAAGGTATGAACCAGGTGAAATCAAAGCGCCGTGCCTCAGCGGCTAGCGAGGCACGCGATGCAAACAAGATCAGTTGGCCATCCCATCGAGCCATGAAATCATCCATGGCCATCCATGAGCGGGATGACGTCACAGGGTCGATGATCATCACCCTACCGCTCTTTCCCATGTGGGTTGTCAGAGTATTCGGTCCTTCGGCGTGACCGATCAACATGAAATTTCCGTCGATGTCCGAAGCAATCGATGGCGACGGAAAATGATGAAGTCGTTCAGCGGATATGCGCCGACATTTCGCAGAGAGCCCCAATTTGTGAGCTGCATGCAGAATAGATTTCCTGCCGAAGACTCCGGCGTGGTCGCCGAATTCATGCATCAGCTGCCCAGCATCCGCAGCGATACCATGAGATCGCGCGACGGCGAGCAAGCAGGCCAGACCTGAGGCAGAAGCGGGGCGGCGGCGCGGTTCTTCCGCAGCATCTGTTGCCGAATTCGCTGCTGTCGACTGATCGTGAGCGCGAGCGTCATCGACGACATGGGTGATGTCGTGGTGCAGGGATGCGTGACTCATCGCCAGAACTGACCGCTGGAATAATTAATCGTTACTGACTGCGCAGCAATCAGCTGTTCAAGATCCGAGGCAACGAGCGTTCGGCCATCATTCAGCTGAAATCGTTCGATCTGATGCACGGCCGCGCCAGATTCATTACGCTCATACCAGCCGGCGATCAGAAGGCCATCGTGAGTACCGGCGACCGAGAGACTCAGATCCGAGCCTTGTCGCTCAAATTGCAGGGT
>JBEDGK010000123.1:0-2844 GCA_041174665.1 Pseudomonadota bacterium | reverse complement strand
AGCGCGCCCATCAGTTGTTCAAACAGCGCCAGCTCTGCCGCCGACAGCTGGCCGTCCGCCATCAGCGAATCGCAGACATTCAGCAGCAGGCAAAGCCTTGCCTTGGCATCGAGCAGCGGCGGTGCAGCCGCGAGAAACTGTTCAAGACTATGCGTCTCGACATAGGCGATGGCGCTGTGCAGCGTATCCTCGTCGGCGCCGATCACTGATTGCAGCTGGCTGCTTTCGCGCTCCGAAATTTCGCCATCAACGGCCATCATGTACAAGATAGCCGATACAATCGCCAGATAGGGTGTCAGCCGAGTCTCTTGTGGCGAGGAGGCGCTTTTGGATTTACGCCCGCCGGTCAGGGCCTTGAACAGATCTGAGGATCCCATCGCAGGCTCACCATGCCTTTGCGAACCCGCGGGCAGTCGAATCGCGCTTGCCGGGCAGATAATCGCAAGAATCAGGATTGGAAATCAGATTTCTCATGGTAGACACGGTACCCCTGAGAAGGACCCCACCGGATGACGATCGCGTAATCTGCAAATTAAATGACAGGATTGTCACGACCAGATACGACCTGAATTTCTCCGTCCGAGCACTGGGTTACAAAAAAGGCAAATCAACAGCGAATCAGCCCTTGTTTGCACCCTGAAAAGTATCAACAATGTCATTGAAGGTGCGGGTAATCCAACTAAGATGAAGCCTCAACGGGAATGGGATCCATCGCAATAACGGGCGGTGCGATGCGACGTACAGATTGCTTGTCAGATAAAAAATAAATGCCTGCCTCCGCTTCCAAACTGCTACTGGTCGAGGACGAGATCCGCATCGCGGAATTCGTCATTCCCGATTTGCAGGCGGCCGGATTTCAGGTCACGCATGTAAAGGACGGCGCGAATGGCCTGACCGCCATACTCGGTGGGGAGCATGACCTGGTCATCCTGGATGTCATGCTGCCGATACTGGACGGATTTGAGGTGCTGGCCAAAGTGAGGGAAATGAATAACCCTATCCCGGTCATCTTTCTCAGCGCACGTAGCGAGCTGCCGGACCGTTTGCATGGCTTTCAGATCGGCGCCGATGATTACCTTCCCAAGCCCTTTTTTGTCGAAGAATTGATCGCACGCGTACGTGCCGTTATTGCCCGCAAGGCGGGCCGCGTCAGCGACGAGATCGTGGTAGGCGATTTTTCACTGAACAAAGTGAATCATCAGGCAGTGTGGAAAGGTACTGTCACCCAGCTGAGCCAGCGCGAATTCAGTCTTGTTGAATGCCTGATGCGCTCGCCCAACCGGATCTTCTCACGCCAGCAAATCTTGAAAAACGTCTGGGGCATTAACTTTAACCCTGAAACCAATGTCGTGGATGTGTGCATACAGCGCATCCGTAAAAAACTGAATCGTCAGGCCAGCGAAGGGAAATCGTTCCCTATCGAGACTATACGCGGTGTGGGGTATCGGTTCAGCCTGGAGGACGACGATTGAAAAAATCGTTTCACTTACACCTCTTTATCCGCATTTTCATTGCGACTGCAGTGATCATCTACGCGAATCGGATACTCGCGCAATACCTGACGACGCGCCACCTGCATGAGCGGATAGAGCAGAGTATTGCCCAGACGCTGGAGAAGTGCCAGAACGAGGCCGCTAATGCCAACGTGTTCTTGCTGTGTGCGGCGCGGGGCAACCGCGGCGATGCGCTGAGTAGTGTCAGCGAGTATTATGTGCTGTGTGAACCACAAGACGGACACAGCGCTCCCGAGGAGGATTTGCCGTGTATGCAAGCGCGGCAAACCACGCCCTCGCAATACAGTGCGCTGGAGACGGTCAGCGACACCGTGCAAATGAGCCGCCTGACCATTGATCATGAAGAATGGCTAGCCTTCTCGCTGTTGCAGTTCCCAGACAAAGCGCGGGTGATGATACGTCCCGCCGACATCACGCATTATGTGAACAGCATCTGGAACCTTCGCGACCGGATCCTGATTTACGTTCTGCCAGTGATCATCGCCATGCTGACGGCGCTCACGCTGTTCATGACTTGGTCGGTAATGCGGCCCATACGGCAATTGGAAAAATCACTTATCGGCATGACTTCCCGCAATCTCGATAAGCCGCTCGACCTGCTTCCTCCGTATCGCGAATTCAATCACTTTGTGACGGTCTTTGAAGAGTTGCGTGAGCGCCTGAACGAGAGCTTCCTGCAGACGCGACGTTTCGCAGCAGATGCATCGCACGAACTAAGAACGCCACTGACCATACTACGGGGTAACTCGGAGCGACTGATCGCCGAACTGCCAACTGGCTCGGAAGCACAAGTCCGCATGCGTCTGATCGGTGATGAAATCGAGCGCCTGATCGAGATCACTGAAAAACTGCTACTGCTGTCCCGTGCAGATGCCAGCAGCATCCACCATGACATGCATTCGGTATCATTATCGGATCTTGTCACTGAGCTGGCGCATGATGCGATCACCTTCCAACCCACGCTAAAAATTGATATGCACGTGGAGCCGGACATCCACTGGACATGCGATCAAAGCCTGATACAGCAGCTGCTCTATAACCTTTACACCAATGCAGCAAAATACAATGCCGCCGGTGGTTGGATCAGGTTCTCGCTGATACGAAAACACGATAAGTTTCAGCTGACAATTGAAAATCCCTGCGATAACATCCCCGCCGATCTGAACGAGCGAGCGTTTCAGCGCTTCTATCGAGGTGATGCTGCGCGAGGAAGAAAGGTGGATGGCGTCGGTCTCGGTCTGAGCCTTTGTCTGGAAATCGCCCGACTGCACTCGGCCCAACTGAACTTGCAGATCACGCATCGGAAAACAGTCATTGCGACGCTTGAAGG
>JBEDGK010000122.1:0-10978 GCA_041174665.1 Pseudomonadota bacterium | reverse complement strand
CTTGTGGGGCGGCGCCGGCAATGATCTGTATGTCATCGAGGATGACAGCGATATCGTGAATGAGTCGCGCAGTCCGACCAATACGGGTGATGCCGGTGGCATCGATACCGTGCACTCTTTCATCAACCAGTACACGCTGGGCGCCCGCATCGAAAATCTCTTCCTGAGGGGGGAAGCCATCAGCGGCCAAGGCAATGCGCTCGCGAATATCATCACGGGCAATGGTGGCGACAATACGCTCAGCGGCGAAAGCGGCAACGACACGCTTTACGGACAGGCAGGCAATGATCGCCTCGACGGCGGCGCCGGGATCGACACCCTGTGGGGGGGTTCAGGCGACGACACCTATGTGATCGACAATACCCGGGATCGTATCTCCGAAGCGCTGCAGGCACGCGATGACCGAGATGCCGGTGGTAACGACACAGTGGAATCCAGTATCAGCTTCACCTTGGCACAGGGCTTGGAAAATCTGGTGTTAACCGGCAAAAGCAATCTGAATGGCACTGGCAATGACGCCGACAATCACCTCACTGGCAATGACGGCAACAATATTATCGACGGCAAAGCTGGCATAGATGTATTGAATGGTGGCGAGGGCTCAGATATCTACCTGATCGGCAATTCAGATGAGCACCGAGCGGCAGAATTTGCGGACAGCGGCGTCGGCAGCAATGACGTGGACGAAGTGCGCTTCGCCCCTAAACCCGCCATGGTGACGGCGGGCGAGCCCATCGCCACTCCCAAGCTGACACTATTCGCAGGCGACACCGGTATCGAGCGCGTGGTCATAGGCACAGGCACCGGCAAGCTAGCGGTGAGCACCGGCAAGATGGCCGCCGACATTGATGCCGCCGAGGTCACCCATGGTCTGACCATCGCCGGCAATGCCGGAGTGAATAAACTCACCGGTACCAGCTTTAACGACACCCTGATCGGCAATGGCGGTAACGATACGCTGATGGGCGGCGCGGGCAGCGACAAGTTTGTGTTCAACATGACGCCCAATGCCAAGACCGATGTCGATACCATCATGGATTTCAGTCATGGCGAAGATCAGCTCGTGTTCGTGCGATCGAAATTCGCGAACATCGGGCCAGTAGGTGATCTTGCTGAAGATGCGTTTTACTCCGGAGAGGGAGTTACGAAGGCACATGATGCAGATGATCGCTTCCTGTTTGATACCCAGAGCGGTAATCTGTATTTCGATCGTGATGGCAGTGGCAGCAGCGCCGCCGTGCTGATTGGGGTACTGACGCCAACCAGCTCACTGTCGGCGACGGACTTCAAGATCGTTGATGTGATGTGATCTGATGGAGTTTTCGGTAGCTCGATCTGCTCTGCACCCAAGTGCGATGCTCAGGGCTCAGGGCTCAGGCTTCAGCCTGAGCCCCCATTTCCATAACCAGATCGTGGGCAGCGGAACCATCATCAGCACATGCTCCAGCACTGCCAGCGTCAGCAAACCAGCGACCAGACACAAACTGGTCGCCGCAAATCCCTCAGCCGGCTGTACGGCCACAGCCATCCACAGCGGCACCAGCACCCCGATCGATGCAGTGACTGAAAACGGCATCAGCCAGTTCCAAGAGCGGCGGGTGAAATAACTCTCCAGATACGACAAATGCGCGGGCAGGAAATTCTCTGACAAATTGCGCACCCCCAAGAAGAGATTCAGCTTCGCCGACAAACGCATCGTCCACAGCACCAGATAGGTCCACCAGCCGGTCAAATTCGGCTTGTCCCAGCTGGCGAGGAAGACCAGTATCGCCAACACCACCAGTGCCAATTCATGATGCAGTATCGCCTGACTCGCATGCCAGGCACGACGCCAGCCACGACTGTCCGGCGGACATTCGCTGCGCCTCGCGCCCGTCACATAACCCAGCAAGAAGGCAATCTCTTGCCAGCCCCAGATCAGTACCGCGCAGGTGAATGCGCAATAAGCGGAGGCGACGGTCGCATGAGATGCCGAGATCGACAAGCCAACGATGGCAAAGCCGAGCAGCAAGGTGGATTTCAGCATCGTCCACTTGAACGTCCAGCGCGGCAATCTGCCGAGATACAGGATCACGCTGGTGGAAAACCACCAGATGAACACGGTGAAGGCTGCGGGCAGCAGATACTGGCTGATCACGACATCACTCCGATTCCATGGCGATTGACTCTCACTTACCAGGCCGGTTGCAGACGTGTCGTCGCAGGCAAGGCATTCGATTTCACCGGAATGAAGTACATGCGCACGAACACCGCCGCACCTGCGACGCTCCACGCGGCTTTGCGCAGCGTACCCAACAAGCCACCCACGCGCTTGCCCTCGTCCGCCCGCTGCGCGCAATACGACAAGCGCTCCAGATTGCGATGGAAGGACGGATGATCAATATCCAGCAGAATCGGGAAGCACTGCTTGGTGATCTCATTGGTGATGCGGAAGACATCAAAGTCATACGCAGTAGGATCTAGCCCCATGGCCTGCTTCAGTTCCGGGCGTGTATGGTCGCGTACATACATGGTCGCGTAGACCGCCAGCAGGAAGAAGCGTATCCACAGCACGTTATGACCGCGCAGCAGCTCAGGATTGGCGCGCATGATCAGCGCAAAGGATTCGCCGTGACGGAACTCGTCATTGCACCAGCGCTGAAACCAGCGAAAGATCGGATGAAAGCGCTTGTCCGGATGCGCTTCCAGCTGGCGGAAAATCTTGATGTAGCGCGCATAGCCGATCTTCTCGGACAGATAGGTCGCATAAAAAATGTATTTCGGCTTGAAGTAGGTGTACTGCTTGTTGCGCTTCAGATCACCGAGATTAATGCCGAGCCCATAGTCCTTCAGCGAGGAATTCAGAAAACCTGCATGACGCGACTCGTCACGCGCCATGTACTCCATCAGCTGCCGGATATCCGGGTTGCTGACATTGCGCTTGATCTCGTTGTACAGCACGCAGCCTGAGAATTCCGAGGTCAGCGAGCTCACCAGAAAATCCAGAAACTCCTGCTTCAGTTCTGGCGACAGCTTCGTATCGAGTTCGCGCACCTCATCAGCAAACGTCGCATCGCGCTGAAAATGATCGTGATTGTTATCGCCTTCGTACTCGGCCATCATCGCATCCCATTCTGCGCGCACCGGTTCGATATTGATCTTGTCCATCGCGTCATAATCAGTCGTATAGAAGCGTGGCGAAAAGATCGTGTTCGTCACGGCCTTTTCAGCGGCATCTTCAACAGAATTGATTTCAGTGATGGTATGTTGCATGTTGCTCTCCTTGCTTCAGATCGGCTTCGTCATTGCCATATGGGTCTAACGTGGTGTGCTCCAGTACATCGGCTTTCCAGAGCCACAGGTTCAGACCAATGAACCCGCTCCAGAACAACACCAGCACAATCTCGATCAGTTCTTTCATGAACGGCACAGCTCCATCGCTTGCGAGGTATAAAACCCACTGGAGATCTTTTCAGTGCGACTAACCGCCCAGCCTCGCAGATCAGTAGAGCGCGCAAGCTCCCCGCGCAGGGCGGACTCGGCCACAGGCTCGATAAAGGGCGCTCGGTCGGCGCGCGGAAAAATGCGTCCCACGCGTATCATCGTTGCCAGAATCGGATTGCTGGGCGCAAAAGTGAACAGCACGGAATGCGTAGTGCGCTGACAGAGCCCCGCGAGGCCGTACACCATGTCGTGCTTCTCGTAATGGATCATGGAGTCCATTGCGATCACGTGGTCGAACTGGCCATACGTGGTCGAGAGCATGTCGCCCGAGACAAATTCCAGTTTGCCACCCAGAAGATCGACTGGCAGTTGTCCGCGTAAACGTTCGCGCGCCAACTCTACAAGCGTTGGCGAGAGATCAATCGCCACCACATGCGCGCCACGGCGCGCCAGCTCCACCGCCAGCGTCCCCGTGCCACAACCGGCATCCAGTATCCGCCGGCCTCGCAAGTCATCGGGCAACCATGACAGCAAGGTCTCGCGCATACGGTCGCGTCCGGCGCGCACCGTTTTGCGTATGCCGGATACCGGTGCATCGGATGTCAATTTTGCCCACTGATCGGCAGCGGTACGGTCGAAATATTCTTCTATTTTTTCGCGCTTTTCCTCGTAAGTTGTATTTCCCATAGCTCCCCCTTTCTGGGGTGATTGACGGATGGCGCCCCGTCCTGCGTACTACCAAGTATTCACTCAGTCAAAACCAAGCAAATCGAAAATATCTCTGTCCTTCATCGGCTCACAAATCAGCGGATCGGTGCCCGCCCACAGGCTTGCCGCCAGTCGCAGATACTCCTGCTGCACACCCAGCACCTCGGGCGATTCATCCATTTCAAACAGCGTCGCTTTTTTCAGCCGGCTCTGACGAATGATGTCCAGCGCCGGAATGCGCGCCATGGTCTTCAGGCCAATGCGCTCATTGAATTTATCGATCTGGTCGGTTGCATCGGAACGGTTAGCGATCACACCACCGAGTCGCACGTTGTAGTTTTTGGCTTTTGCGCCGATGGCCTGCACGATGCGGTTCATCGCGAAGATAGAATCGAAATCATTGGCGGTGACGATGAGCGCCCGGTCCGCATGCTGCAATGGCGCGGCAAAACCACCGCAAACCACGTCGCCCAGCACATCGAAGATCACCACATCGGTGTCATCCAGCAGGTGATGCTCTTTCAGCAGCTTCACCGTCTGTCCGACCACATAACCGCCGCAGCCTGTGCCGGCGGGCGGGCCGCCGGCTTCCACGCACATCACGCCGCTGTAGCCCTCGAACACAAAATCTTCGACGCGCAATTCCTCGCTATGAAAATCCACCGACTCCAGTACATCAATCACTGTCGGCATCAGTTTTTTGGTCAGCGTGAAGGTCGAGTCATGCTTGGGATCGCAACCGATCTGCAAGACCCGCTTACCCAACTTGGAAAACGCCACCGACAAGTTCGATGAGGTGGTGCTCTTGCCGATGCCGCCCTTGCCATAGATGGCAAAGACTTTGGCATTGCCAATCTTCATGCTCGGGTCGAGCTGCACCTGCACACTGCCCTCGCCATCGGCGCGGCGTTCGCGCTTGATCTCCGACACGGGTACGGTCGCTACATTCATTGGTTCACTCCTTCATTAATGCTGTCAGTCACGCCCTCAAGCCGGTCTTCCAGCTCTTCACCGGCGCGCCGCATCGCATCAAGCGTGTCGGCATCCGGCGTCCAGTAATTTCTTTCGGTAGCTTCCATCAACCGGCTCGCCACACGCGCAGATGCCGTGGGATTCAGCCTGGCGAGACGCTCGCGCATCTCCGGGTCGAGTAAAAAGGTTTGCGTCAGTTGCTGATACACCCAGGGCTGCACTTGTCCGGTGGTCGCCGACCAGCCCATCGTGTTTGTCAGATGCAGCTCGATCTGATGCACACCTTCATAGCCATGTGCGAGCATGCCCTCGTACCATTTGGGGTTGAGCATGCGCGTGCGCGTCTCGAGTGCCACTTGCTCGGTCAGTGTGCGCACCGTGCCACCGCCACGTGTCTGGTCGCCGATGTAAACCGGCGCCACTTGGGCATCCGCTCCCTTAGCGCGCTTCACCGCGCGGCTGATACCGCCGAGCGTGTCGAAGTACGTGTCGATGGTCGTCACACCGACTTCCACTGAATCCAGGTTCTGATAGGCCAGTTCCACGCGCGAGAGCACGCTCTTCAGCAAGTCAGGCTGGGCGACCGGACGGCCGCTCGTGCCATACGCAAAGCCCTTGCGGCAGGTATAAGTCTCGGCCAGCTCGTCTTCATCATCCCAGCGGCTGCAGTCGATCAGATGATTCACGTTCGCGCCATACGCACCCTCGGCATTGCCGAACACGCGCAGCGCGGCGGTTTCCATGTCGCAGCCCTGCTCCTGCTGATAAGCCAGCGCATGCTTGCGAATGAAGTTGTGTTCTTCAGGTTCATCCGCATTCGCGGCCATCAGCGCGGCTTCGGCCAGCATGCGGATTTGCAGTGGCAGCAGGTCGCGGAAGATGCCCGAGAGCGTAATCAGTACATCCACCCGCGGGCGGCCAAGTTCTTCCAGCGATACCAATGAAGCACCCGCCAGCCGACCATAGTTATCGAAGCGGGGACGCGCACCCATCAGCGCCAGTGCCTGCGCAATCGGTCCGCCTTCGCTCTTGAGGTTATCGGTACCCCACAGCACCATCGCTATCGATTCCGGGAAACTGCCGGTGTCTTGCTGATGACGTTCCAGCAGGCGCTCAGCCTGTCGTGCGCCATCTTTGACGGCATAGGCGCTCGGCAAGCGGAAGGGATCAAAGCCGTGCAGGTTACGACCTGCGGGCAGGATCTCGGGCGTGCGCAGCAAATCGCCACCGGGTGCGGGACGTACATAGCGACCATCGAGCGCGGCCAGCAGGCCATCCAGTTCATGCGACTCATGCATGAGCTCACTCGCTGCCGCCAGCTTGGCCAGCAAGCTGAAGTGTTCTTCTGACAGGCCAGCAGGCTGCGCATCGCCGGACAGCATGGCCTCGATAGCTGTTCGCAACTCGGGGGTGACTGTCGCCTGATGCGCGGACTCGGCGATCGCCACCAGCATATCGGTGCGCTCTTCTCGTGTCGGAGCTTTACCGACGATATGCAGGCCGTGAGGGATCAGCGTGTATTCGAGTTCCAATACGGCGTCATTCAGCGCAGCAATCGCGGTGTCACGGTGCTCATCCCAGGCCGGCTCGCTCTTGGCCAGTTCCAGCTCGCTCGCCTGCGCTTGTATCAGCGCGGCGAGTTCGGGTTTTTCATGATCATCATCAGGGCCGAGCGCGCGCCAGCGCGTCAGCGAGGCTTTCAAGTCCGCCAGTCCCCGGTACACACCGGCCTCTGCGACCGGCGGCGTCAGGTAGGACACCAAGGTCGCCTGCGCGCGGCGCTTGGCGATCGTGCCCTCCGAGGGATTGTTCGCTGCGTACAGATACACGTTCGGCAGATCAGCGATCAACCGATCTGGCCAGCATGAACCAGACATGCCCGCTTGCTTGCCCGGCATGAATTCCAGTGCGCCATGCGTGCCGAAGTGCAGCACCGCATGCGCGGCGAAGTCCTCGCGCAGATAGCGATAGAACGCGCTGAAGGCATGCGTGGGCGCGAAGCCTTTGTCAAACAGCAGGCGCATCGGGTCGCCCTCGATGCCCATCGCCGGCTGTATACCGACCAGCACATGGCCAAACTGCGCACCCAGCACATAGATATGCCCGCCATCGCTCTGATGCTTGCCCGGCGCCGGACCCCACTGCGCTTCAATGACTGTCAAGTACTTCTCTTTGCGCACATGCTCATCGGCGCTGATGCGCGCATGCACATTGGCTGGCGTGCCGTGACGCTCGGCATTGCCCTTCAAGATCGCATCGCGCAGTGCATTCACATCGGCGGGCAACTCCACCGTATAGCCCTGACGCTGCATCGCTGCCAGCGTGTTGTAAAGGCTCTCGAACACCGACAAGAACGCCGCCGTGCCGGTGCTGCCGGCATTGGGCGGGAAGTTAAACAAGACCACCGCGACCTTGCGCTCACGACGCTCGCTCTTCTTCAGCGCGATCAGCTTGGCCACGCGGGCTGCGAGCATGTCTGCGCGCTCGCTGCACACTTGCATGTCCTGAGCATTGTCAGCCTGCTCGAAGGTGCACTGCCGCTCGCAACCCGTGCAAGACTTGCCCGCCGCATCGCTGCGACCGCCATAGACCATGGAACCACTGGAACCATCGAGCTCAGGCAGCGCGACCATCATCGTCGCTTCAACAGGCAACAGGCCGCGTTCGGAGGCGCCCCAATGCTCCAGAGTCTGGAATTCAACGGGTGAGACCGCGACATAGGGCACATCGAGCGAGGCCAGCAGATCTTCGGCCGCCTTCGAATCGTTATAGGCCGGGCCACCAATCAGTGAGAAGCCGGTGAGTGACACCACCGCATCCACCACTGGCTGGCCATGGGCCATGAAGAATTCTTCGACGGCAGGTCGCGCATCAAGTCCGCTGGAGTACGCCGCGCGCACGTTCAAACCACGCGCCTCTAATGCGGCGATCACGCCATCGTAATGCTGCGCATTGCCCGCCAACAGGTAAGACCGCATCACCAGCACGCCGACGGTGCCTTGTGCGTTGGCGATGGCAGGTAATTTGTCTGCGCGATCGCTCATGCCTTTGTGAGCGCCCGCGCTCTTGAGCTTCGGGTGATAGACACCGACTTCCGGGTACTCGATCGGCAGCAGGGGCGGCGCCTTGCCGCGCAAGCTCTTGCGCGGACCATCCGCATAGGCATTCACCAAGAGCTGCACCATGCCGGCGATATTCTCTTCCGAGCCCGCCAGCCAGTACTGCAGCGTGAGGAAGTAATTACGTACGTCTTGGGCAGTGCCCGGAATGAAGCGCAGCAGCTTGGGCAGGCGGCGCAGCATTTTCATTTGCTGAGCGCCGGCGGTCTTCATCGCCCCTTTTGATGATTCTTTGTCTTCGCTCTTGCCGCGCAGTTTCTTCAAAAATGCCATCGGGCCGCGTGTCGTGCCATCCATCGCAAAGCGACCAATACGCGTCAACTTCATCACCTCACCCGCGGACATGATGCAGACCATCGCATCACACTGATCGCGTCGTGCGCTGAGCGCAGGCAGCACCGGCAGAAAATGGTCTTCCATGAACAGCATCGAGGCGATCACGATGTCGCCCTGTGCGATGTCTGCCCTGCAGCGCTCCAGCGCTGACGCATCATCCGCCCATTCCGATGCCGCATGCACCGCCAGCGAGACGCCGGGCAGTTTCTTTTGCAGCAGTCGGTGCGCGCGCTGCGCCGCACTCGCCAGATGATTGTCCATCGTGACGATGACGACGCGCATCACTGACGCGTCAGCGGCCGAAGTGGGCTTTCGCGTCATATAAGGTCTCAATGGTGATGGTGTGGGCGCCCGTATCTTTCGCAAAGCGCTCGGTATTCCTGCGTGCCTTGCCGCGCACGAAGAACGGTATCTTTTGCAGCTCTTTTTCGGCCTCGCTGCTCCAGCTCGGATGAATCTCGTCGGCATTGGCCGGCGTGGCAATAGCGTCAGGCGCGACGATGGCTTCAGGCTCTGCGGGCATCGCGCGCGGCGTGCCTGCTTTACCCAGGTGCGAAGGCGCGGCACCGTCATGGAACTCGAAGTCATCCTTGAACATGCCGAGCAAGTGCTCTTCGAGTCCCATCATCAGCGGATGGACCCAGGTATCGAACAGCACATTCGCACCCTCGAAACCCATCTGCGGCGAATAGCGCGCAGGAAAATCCTGCACATGCACAGGCGCAGAGATCACCGCGCACGGCAAGCCCAGCCGCTTGGCGATATGCCGCTCCATCTGCGTGCCCAGCACCAGCTCGGGCGAGAGCTCCGCCACCTTGGCTTCGACCTCGAGGTAATCGTCGGTGATCAGTGCCTCGACGCCATACCGCTTCGCCGCCTCACGCACCTCGCGCGCAAATTCGCGACTGTAGGTGCCCAGACCCACGACCTCAAAACCCAATTCTTCGGCAGCGACACGTGCTGCCGCGATCGCATGCGTGGCATCGCCGAATACGAACACACGCTTGCCGGTCAGGTAGGTCGAATCCACCGACTTGGCATACCAGGGCGCGTGTGATGCCTCATCTTCAAGCGCAGGATCGACAGCAATCCCCGCGAGCTGCGCGACTTCCGCAATGAATTCACGGGTCGCCTGCGCGCCGATAGGCACCGTCTTCGTCATCGGCATCTGGTGATTCTTTTGCAGCCAGTTTGCTGCCGACATCGCTACTTCCGGATACAGCACCACATTGAAATCGGCATGGGTCAGTCGAGACAGATCATCCGGCGTGGCGCCCAGTGGCGCGACGACATTCACGGCGATGCCCATGCGTTCCAGCAGCCCGCTGATCTCGCGCAAATCGTCGCGATGTCGGAAACCCAGTGCGCTCGGGCCGAGGATGTTGCAGCTGGGTCGGGTGCGATCGCTTGATGTTTTTGGTTTCGCGAGCGCTCGCACCATCTGATAGAAGGTTTCCGCAGCGCCCCAGTTTTCTTTTTTCTGATACGACGGCAGTTCCAGCGGCACCACCGGCACAGGAAGATTCAGCGCTTTGGCGAGCCCGCCGGGATCATCCTGAATCAGTTCGGCGGTACAGGAGGCGCCAACCATCATGGCCTTGGGCGCAAAACGCTCATACGCATCGCGTGCCGCATTCTTGAACAGCTCGGCAGTGTCACCACCCAGATCGCGCGCCTGAAACGTGGTGTAGGTCACGGGAGGTCGCTTGGGCAGTCGCTCGATCATCGTGAACAGCAGGTCTGCATAGGTGTCCCCTTGCGGCGCGTGCATCACGTAATGCACATCCTTCATCGCGGTGGCGATGCGCATCGCGCCAATATGGGGCGGGCCTTCATAGGTCCACAGCGTCAGCTGCATACGGCCTCCTGTGAGGTTCGGGTAGACAGCTTTTCTCGGCGCAGCAACGGCCGGGCAAACAATTCCGCCAAATCGGCGCTTTGCTCATAGCCGTGCACGGGCGAGAACACCAGCTCGATCGCCCATTTGGTGGTGAGGCCTTCCGCCTCGAGCGGATTGGCGAGCCCCAGTCCGCACACCACGAGATCGGGGGCTTGCGCGCGGCAGCGGTCGAGCTGCTTTTCGACATCCTGCCCTTCGGACAGCACGGTATTCGAAGGCAGCAAGGCCAGTTCATGCTTCAGATGTTCACGATGCAAATACGGTGTGCCGACTTCGGTCAGATGCATGCCCAGCTCGCGCGACAAAAAGCGGGCGAGCGGTATTTCGAGCTGCGAATCCGGGAAAAAGAAAATCCGCTTGCCCTGTAAGCGCTCACGATGACGCTCCAGCGCACGCTGTGCACGCTCGCGCGAGACTTGCGTCGCCTGCGCAAAGCGTTCTGCCGGTATGCCCGCACTGTGCGCCGCTGTGCGTAGCCATTCGGTTGTGCCCTCGACACCGAAAGGAAACGGCGCCACCA
>JBEDGK010000121.1:0-6835 GCA_041174665.1 Pseudomonadota bacterium | reverse complement strand
GGTCTGATGGCTGCGGTGGTTTTGCGGGCGTGGAATGACTACCAGCGCAAGCTGCGCGACAAAAACAAGCCTAAACAATGAGTCCTGATCAACAAGCTGCCGATGGTGCGCCTAATTGCTGGCAGTGCCGACATTTCGCGGTCAGCTGGGACCCGAAGTTTCCTTACCTGTGCAGACTGATGGGCTTCAAGAGCCGCATCGTGCCCTCGATTGAGGTGCTGCGCGCCGATGGCCAGCGATGCCGTGGTTTTATCCCGAAGTCGGTGGCATCTGCCCCGACCACCGCAGCATCCTCAACCATGACAAGGTAAATCCATGAAGCGCCTCCGGCTCCTGTTTGCGCTGTTCTTCCTGACGAGTGTTGCCGGGCTGGCGCACGCCGAGCTCGGCGCGGCGATGCGCGCCATTGAGCGTGGACACTACCCGACCGCAGAGCGTGCATTGCGCAAGCCGGCCGCGAGTGGCGATGCGCGCGCGCAGAACAACCTCGGTTATCTGTACGAGCATGGGCTCGGGGTCACGCAAAGCTATTCCGAAGCGATCCTCTGGTACCGCAAGGCCTCGGCGTCGGGTCTGCCCGAGGCAAAGTACAACCTGGCGACCCTGTATCACCGTGGGCTCGGTATCGAGCGTAATCAGCAGGCTGCGTTGTCGCTGTTTACGGCGGCTGCGCAAGCGGATTATCCCGATGCCGAGTATATGGTGGGCGAATATCATCGCTCCGGACTCGGAGGACTGAGCAAGGACGGCGCACTAGCGCTGTCATGGTTTCTCCGTGCGGCACGTAAAGGCCACTCGGGAGCGCAGCTGATGGCGGCGTCCATTTATTTTTCTGGCGAAGGGTGGCGCACCGAGCCCCAGAAAGCCCTGATCTGGGCAGAGCTAGCGAAGATCAACGGCGAGGCACAGGCCGAGAAGCTGGCCGGGCGAGCGGGGAAGAACTTGCGCGCCGAGCAGCTGCAAGGGGCAATGCAGCTGGCAGACATCTGCCTGAAGACCAGTTACAAGGATTGCCCGGAGTAGGCTGTGCTCGACTCGACGCAAACGGTTGCGGCGCGTCAGACAAATTCCACCACCGAAGAGTACTCGGCAAGGAGATGGTCAGAGGTTAGCAAGCGAAGCCGCTCGGCTTCTGCCTGGGCGACGAGCATGCGGTCGAATGGATCTTTATGCAGATAGGGCAGTGATGACAGGCGTATGACATGTCTCGCTGCCACAGGCAAAGGGAAAAATTGGTTTACCGCGAGCTGGTCGATCAGCTCCTCAAGATTGACATTAAGTTTTCCCAAGGCAGTCTTGATGCTCAGTTCCCAAAACGACGCACTGCTGACGTACACATGGTCTGCGGCAGAGATCAGATTGGCAGCAGCGGGGGACAGTCGGGGCGAGTTGGCCAGCCACCACAGATAAATGTGGGTATCGAGAAGGAGGCGCATTACTTTCCTTCGAAGGCGTCGAGAATATCGCCAGGCAGCGGTGTGTCGAAGTCATCACCGGTCACTAGGCGGCCCTCGAGGCTGCCGGGGCGACGATTCGGACGCGCAGCGCCGACCGGGACCAGCCGGACAACCGGTTTGCCGGCGCGGGCAATGATGACTTCCTCGCCGTGTTCGGCTGCCTCAATCAGCTTGGATAACTGCGTTTTGGCCTGATGAATGTTGACGGGTTCCATAACGGATGCCGGCTCACTGAGTTGGAGTGTTAGCTAAGTCTAGCTAGAATTCTTCAGAATTTCAATAATGAACATTGATCTATTCTCCGAGAGAGAATTCCGCAAAGGTAAAACGATCTCTGTCGGCTTTCCGTCTGCTGGCAAAGCGGTTGACGTTTTCCTCCCCCCGGCAAAGCCCTGCCGTTCCGACATCCCCCGGCAAAACCCGCATGATTCCTGAATAAAACGGCTGGCACAGGGATTGCTAAGAAGCAAGCGTCCATTGTTTTCATAGGCAATCAAAGTGACAGCTCTGACAGAAATTTCGCACCCGGCCCTGTGGCTGGATCCCAAGACCTCCGTGGGCTCAGTCGAGCGCGAGCAGCTGCAGCAGGCAGGTTTGCAGCTCTTGCCCGTGACCACCTTGCACGACCTCAAGCAAGGTCTGGCACGCGCGCGCCTGGTCGTGATCCGCCTGATGGGCGACACGGGCTTGCTGGAAGAGGTGCGCAAGCTGACCCAGGCATTTGGCCATGCGATTCCCGTCCTCTGCCGTGTCGAGCGCCATCAGTTTGAGCTGGGTATCGAGGCGATGCGCCGGGGCGCTTATCACGTGCTTTCAGATGAAGACTGGTCGGTCGACAGCTGGCGCAATGCACTCGCGCTCGCGCCCACGCGCAATGAGCTTCCGAAGAACAGCCCCCAGACGTTTGTGTTCGTGGATCCGGTCAGCCAGCATCTGCTGGAGCTGGCGCGTCGCGTAGCACAGACTCAGGTGTCCGCACTGATCGTCGGTCCGACGGGCGCAGGTAAGGATGTATTGGCACGCGTACTGCACGATGCATCGCCGCGTCGTAGTGGTCCGTTCATTGCGATGAATTGCGCCGCGCTACCCGAGAACCTGATCGAAGACATGCTGTTCGGTCATGAGAAGGGCGCCTTCACCGGCGCATTGAAAGAACATCGCGGCCTGTTCGAGCAGGCGCAGGGCGGCACCATCTTCCTCGATGAGATCGCCGAAATGCCTTATCACTTGCAGACCAAACTGCTGCGCGTGCTACAGGAACGCAAGATAACTCGCCTCGGTGGCAATGCACCGATCGAGCTCGATGTGCGTCTGGTGGCGGCGACCAATAAAGATTTGCGCGAAGCTATTGCCAATCGCGAGTTCCGCGAAGACCTGTATTTCCGCATCAGCGCGTTCAAGCTGAGCGTGATGCCCTTGCGTGATCGACCGGGCGACATTCTGCCGCTGGTCAATCAGTTTTTGTCCAACTACGGTCCCTCGGACCGCCAGATTCGTCTGTCGCCGCGCGCAATCGAGATGATGCAGAGCTACAGCTGGCCCGGCAATGTGCGTGAGTTGCAGAACGTCATACAGCGCGCACTGGTGCTGTCCAACGGCGACATCGTTGATGAGTCCGATCTCATGTTCGACGAGTGGGAAGCGCAGGTCACTGAGACCACGATTGATCCCCTGGGAGAAGTCCCGCCAGTGTCAAACGAGGCACAGCCGAGTGCTGTCATTGACTCCGGCGCACTGTCGGTTGCAGTCAAGAGCAGCGAATATCAGGCCATCATGACTGCGATCAAATCCAGCAGCAATCGCTCAGAGGCTGCAAAAAAACTGGGTATCAGTCCGCGTTCGCTGCGCTACAAGATGGCGCAATTCCGCGAACGCGGCTTGCCGACGCTGGCAGCGGGTTAACGAGAGGGGGACACAGACATGGTCGACCGGATCAACAGCCAGGCCAATATCGATTCCATGCTGGCGACGTTTCGCCAGTATCAGGTCGATGCGGCAGGCAAGAACACACCGCAGGTCCTGTCCACACCGACGCCCGACATCGGCAAGCCAAGTTTTGGCGATGCCATCAAGACGGCCGTGGTGCAAACCAACGAGGTGCAGCAATTCGCCAGTAGCCTGCGCCAAGCCTACGACCGTGGAGAAGATGTCCCTCTGACTGATGTCGTGCTGGCGATGCAGAAGTCTTCGCTCGCTTTTGAAGCGACCCTGCAGATCCGCAACAAGGTGCTCAAAGCGTACGAAGATATTTTGAATATGCCAGTGTAAAGAATCAAACTCACTGAAACGAAGTAAAGATCACTAAAGATCAAAGCCAACCTCGAGAGAGAAGAACATGGCCGAAGCAACAATCAATGGAGGCATGCCTCCGCAACTGCCAACGGGACAGCCCGCAGCCGTGAGTGGCGCTGCAGGTAACGGATTACCCATGGCCGGCGGCGCGCAGAATCCCGGACAACTTGCCGGCACGGCGACCGGCGTCTCAGGCGGACTCGCACAGTTCAAAGTCTGGGCCGATGGCTTGCTGAAGCAGCCTGCTGTGCGTCGTGCGTTGCCTGCGATCACGATACTCATCGTGCTGCTGATTGCGGCGATGTCTTTTCAGTTCAGCCAGACGACGCCTTATCGACCGATCATGCCCGGTATGACCGAGAACGACAAGCAGGCCGCGCTCGAGGCGCTCAAGGCGGCAGACTTCAAGGCAAAGATCGATACCAGCAGTGGCCAGATCACTGTGCCAGAGTCGCGCTATCACGAAGCGCGTATTTTCCTTGCCGGTCAGGGTATTCCAAAAGAAGCTCAGCCCATCGGCATGGACTCACTCAAAGACAAGTCGTCGATGACGACCTCGCAGTTCATGGAGCAGGTGCAGTACAACACGGCGATCGAGCAAGAGCTCGCGCGCAGTATCATGCAGATTTCTACGATCAAGGCAGCGCGCGTGCATCTGGCACTGCCCAAGCAGAGTGTGTTCGTGCGCGAGCGCGCAACACCCAAGGCATCAGTCGTCGTGACTCCACACTCCGGTCGTGGCGTGACCACGCCGCAAGTGAAAGCGATTGTGCATCTGGTCTCGTCCAGTGTTCCTTATCTGGCACCGAATAACGTCTCCGTGGTGGATGACCAGGGCAATCTGATGACGGATGAAAATCCAGTCGATGCCTCGATGGGTCTCACCATCGCGCAGATGCAGCACAAGCAGCGTACAGAAGAGTCCTACCGTAATCGCGTGACCGAGCTGCTGGCACCGGTCGTGGGTGAGGCGGCCGTCAAGGCCGAAGTCAACCTCACGCTGGATTACACCACGGTCGAAACCACGACGGAAGATTTCGACAACAAGGACAAAGGCGTCAAGCCACGCTCCGAGGCACTGACGACCGAGCGCAAGTACAAGATCGATCCGGAAGGCATTCCTGGTGCGATGTCGAACTCGCCGCCGCCGGATGCGGATCTGACCACCGACACCAATACCAACGAGAAGAAGCCGATCAACAACGAGATCGTCACGACGCGCGCAACGCGTAACTTCGAGATGGATCGTTCGGTTCGCCATATCAAGAATTCGCTGGGTACAATCGAACGTCTGACCGTTGCGGTCGTGGTTGCCGAGCGTCAGGCACCGCAGTACACCCCGGATGGCAAGCCCGTTCCTGCTGGTTCGCCAACGACTATTCCGTATACCAAAGAAGAACTCGACCGCATGCTGCAGCTGGTGCGTAGCGCCGTTGGTTATAACGAGGCACGTGGCGACGTTGTCACGGTGGCACCTGCACGATTCGAGACATTGGCGCCGGATGCGCCGAAGCCCTGGTGGGCTGACGCGGATCTGCAGAACTTCATTAAAATCGGCGTTGCAGCGCTCGTGATCATCGTGTTCCTGCTGGCAGTGGTTCGTCCGATGGTGAAAGGCCCGACGATCAACCAGATTCTGCCGCCGCAAGGTCCGACCGCAGAGGACGTCAAGCGTGCCGAGGAAGACAAGCTTGCAGAGATTGCCAAAGCGGTCGAAGAGGCCAAGGCTGCAGAGGCTGCGCGGATTGGCGAAGAACTGAGGCTGGCCGAAGAGATCAAGCTCGCCGAAGAAGCCGCTGCGGCCGAGGCCGAGGCGGGCGACGAGGACGAGCTGGCTGAAGGCGAGTTCGAACTCGAAGAGGGCGAGAGCCTGGACGAGTTGCGCGCCCGCATGCAGGCCATGAAGCCGAAGAAACCGACCTTCACTGCAGACATGCTCGATACCGCAAACAGCTATGATGACAAAGTGGCGCTGATCCGAATGCTGGTATCACAGGAATCTGGCCGGGTGGCTCTGGTTCTGAAGAACATGGTCCGGTCGTAAACGGTACCGATCCTTAAACACACACAACAGGAAAAGAACATGGCAGAAGATACCAAGGTAGCGGCACCCAAAAGCGCCGACAGCAAAGTCGCACCGGTCAAGGCTGCTTCCGCAAAACCTGACGCAGCAAAAGCCGCCGATCCGAAGGTGGCACCAGCGGCTGGCGAAGAAGTAAATGACATTGAAGAGATGAAAAAGAAGTTCAAGCCCAAGAAAAAGGTGGCTCTCCCTGCCGAGATGCTCACGGATGCAAAAAGCTATGATGACAAGCTCGTGCTCGTGAAAATGCTGACCGAAAAGGAACGTAACCGCATGATCTTGATCGTAAAAAATCTTCTGAAAGACGGATTGGCTCCGACCAAAAAATAATCCGGAATGACATCTTCAATCACAAACATCCCAACATAGAACGCAGTGCTTAAGGCAACAGAGGTAACCCATGGCAGATAACGACGGCGCAGCAGTCATGACGGATGAGCTCAGGCGCGAGCTCGCCGAGATCACCAACGTCCAGCGCGCGGCAGTATTGATGCTGCTGCTGGGTGAGGATCTCGCCTCCAACATTATCAGTTATTTGGACCCGAAAGAGGTTCAGGAACTGGGTGCGGCGATGGTATCGGTAGCCGATATGTCGCAAGAGGCGGTGAACGTGGTCCTTGATCAGTTCGTGGACATGCTCAAGCGTCAGACCAGTCTGTCGCTGGGTACGACCGAATACGTCGAGACCGTGCTCAAGCGCGCGCTCGGACCGGACAAGGCTGCGTCGGTGCTTGCTCGGATCATGCCCAACCGCGCCAGTCGAGGACTGGAAATCCTTCAGTGGATGGATGCTCGGGCCATCGCCGAGATGATACGCGGCGAGCACCCGCAGGTCACCGCTATCATTCTGTCAGTGCTCGAATCCGAAGTCGCGGCCGATGTGCTTGCCTTCCTGCCTGAAGAGTCGCGTCCCGAAGTCATACAGCGCGTCGCCAGCTTGGATACAGTCCAGCCCTCTGCGATGGAAGAGCTCGAATCCATCATGAAGAAGCAGTTCTCTAAC
>JBEDGK010000120.1:0-6693 GCA_041174665.1 Pseudomonadota bacterium | reverse complement strand
GCTATGCGCTGATGCATCGTTCTGCACTGGGCACCTCGGGCAAAGGCCTCATCGCTGCGGAGATGATGCCGGTGGGCGCGGATGCTTACGCGCATCAGCTCTACGCGAGTTTGCGAAAGATGGATGCGGCTGGCGCAGACCTGATCATCGTCGAAGGTCCACCCGTTGAGGATGCTTGGCAAGGCATCCATGATCGACTGCGCCGCGCGGCGTTTGACTCGGCGGGAATTCTCGAAAGACTGTCGGCGAGCTGATCAGCCGATATCAATCGAACCAAAACGGCTGCGGTGGTAGACCAGCCCTGGCTTGGGCTCATGCGCGCAACGTTCCACCTCGCCGACGAAAATGACATGATCGCCTTCCGGGTAGCGGCTGCGGTTATGACATTCAAACCAGGCAGCTACACCGTGCAGTATCGGCAGTCCCGTGGACGACAGATCAAAGCCAATGCCCTGAAAGCGATCTTCGATGCGGCTCGCAAATCGTTCGGCCAGCGCGGCCTGATCAGCAGCCAGCACATTGATTACGTAGTGCGAACTTGCTCTGAACTGTGGCATCGTACGCGCTCCGGAAGATAGACTCCAGAGTATCAGCGGCGGGGTCAGCGATACCGAGTTGAATGAGCTGGCCGTGAGTCCGACAAAGCCGCCATGCTCATCGCGCGTGGTGATCACGGTGACTCCGGTAGCAAACTGCGACAGTGCGCCACGGAAGTCTGCCTGGTCGAATTCGGGCTCCGGCAGGAGTAGGGGCTGACTGGACATAATGGTTAGCAGGTGGTGAACCTGTGATTATGCCCAAAATATCCATTTGCCGTCAGGCAAGCTGTGCTTACAATGCCGGCGATCATGACTGACATCTCTACCAACGCGCCTGCTCTGTTGGCGGCGCTGCAGCAGCATGCAACTACGCAGGGCGAGGCACGCTGCCATCTACTGTCTGACCGGGTGATTACCTACCGCCGTTTCTGGGCGCGTATCGAGCGCGCATCGGCGCGGCTGCAAGGCGAATGGGGTATTGCGCAGGGCGATACGGTGGCCTATGTGGGTCACGGCCATCCGGATGCGCTGGTGCTGTACTTTGCGCTGCTGCGTATCGGTGCGAGTTTGCTCCCGCTGGAGCAGCCAGGCCTGATTCTCGCGGACGTGATCGCGCAGCATCGACCCTCGCTGGCTCTCTATGATGGCGTTCGGCCCGACATCGCGCTTCCCGCATCGCCGTTGCAGGGGCTGTTGGCCTTATGGTGCACGCACGATCCTCATCCGGTGCAAGATGGCGGAAGCTCGCCCAGTCTCTCGATGCTCGTCGATGGTCAATGGCTTGCGTTCAGCCTCGACGAGTTATGTGCCGCAATGGCCGAGGCGCCGAAGACGGATAGGGTTGGCAGAGCTATCTTCACCAGAGACATTCTGTGCGAGGTCATTCTTCCCTCCCTCCATCTGGCTCGCCCTCTTCAGTTCGAACTGGGGGAGTGCTGAAGCAGGATAACCAACACCTTTTGTAGCGCGCCAAACCACACCAAGTCCTTGATTTTGCCAAATCCCGCTTCATGCAGCCGCGCGGGTTCGCCATAAAACGGTAGTTTATCCAGCGTCTTCCTGGCCGCATTTGCTGCCCGGTGATTGTCAGCGTCGCCGTCCAGCCTCCCGCCATAAACCCATGGCGATCGAGTTCTTTTTCTCTTTGCTGTCGGGGATGGTGTGCCGGGAGTGAGCAACTGGCCACATTCAATGCAGATTCGTTCAAAGCAGCAGATAAACGTTGCTAATATTAATACATTGAAAATTTTATTAAAGATCTGTCGAGAAGAGAGCGATGAACGAAGAGGAATTCAATCAGTTTGCAGCGATGGCGCTGCATTAATTGAAGGCCGATGCGTTTTATCGTATCCCTAACCGCGATCCGGAGACTTCATTTTTTCTGGGATTGCGGCATATACGGCGGCACCACACCGATCAGTGGCCGAGTGATTGAGCGACCTGCAGACCGACCGAGTAGCATCCGGCTGAATTCGTTACAATGCCTACGGCCTTGATCTGGAACAGCTATGAGCGAGCATATGAATCATCAGTCAGACGCAGCATTGCAGATATGTACGCTGGGAGGCGGCTGCTTCTGGTGTCTTGAGGCAGTTTTTCAGCAGATGCTTGGCGTGAGCCAAGTCGAATCCGGCTACAGTGGCGGGCGCAATCCGAATCCGACCTACGAAGAAGTGTGTGGTGGCGAGACGGGTCATGCAGAAGTCGTGCGTATTCATTTTGATCCGACGAAGACTAGCTTTCGCGAGATCCTTGAAGTGTTTTTCACGATCCATGACCCGACCACGCTGAATCGTCAGGGTAATGACGTGGGTACGCAGTACCGCTCGGTGATCTATACCCATGACGCGGAGCAAATGAAGATAGCGAAGCAGGTCATTGCTGAGATGGCGCATGTCTGGGACGCGCCTATCGTCACTGAGCTGGCCGAAGCGCCGGTCTTTTATCGCGCCGAGGACTATCACCACAACTATTTCGTCAACCACCCGATGCAATCGTATTGCGCTTTCGTGGTGGCACCCAAGGTGACGAAATTCCGGAAGATCTTCACCGACAGGGCAAAAAAATAAGTCAGATGCCGTACATGTAGCGTCTTGACCAGGGCAGTACGTCGGCATCGCGTCCTGCCTTGCCGCAGACGATCTGGTTGAGCGATATCCAGTCATGCCGGAATGCGTGTGCGCAGCCCGCGAGATAGACCCGCCATATCCGGTAGCGCTTTTCGTCGACCAGCGTACGAATGTGCGCGCCATGATTCTCGAAATTCTCCGCCCACAGTGCGCAAGTGCGCGCGTAATGCCGGCGCAGATTCTCGACATCCAGCGCTTCTAGTCCACTATCCTGCATGGCAATCAGCAGAGTGCCAATGTGAGGCAACTCGCCGTGAGGAAATACGTAATTCTCGATGAATTCCCCGGCGCCGTGGCGAGCGGTGCTGTGGTCAGTGTTGGTGGTCGTGATCCCGTGATTCATTGCGAGACCATCCTCTTTGAGCAGGCTGGCGATCTTGCGAAAATAAATCGGCAAATTCTTCAGTCCCACGTGCTCGAACATGCCGACGCTGGTGATGCGGTCGAACCGACCATCGACATCGCGATAATCCAGGAGCCTGATACTGACTCGATCCGACAGACCGGCGGCGGCGACACGTTCGGTCGCAAGAGCCTGCTGATTTTTAGATAGTGTGATACCGGTGCAGCGCGCGCCGAAATGTTCCGCTGCCCGAATGACCAGAGCACCCCAGCCGCAGCCGATATCCAGCAGGGTGTCCCCGGAACGTACATGGATCTTGGTGAGAATGTGATCGATTTTTTTTTGCTGTGCCGTGGCCAGATCTTCCGTTCCTTGCTCGAAGTACGCGCAGGAATAAACCATAGCCGGATCGAGGAAGCTCTGATAGAACTCATTCGACACATCATAGTGATACTCGATCGCAGACTTGTCCTGGCTACGCGTATGAGCGCGTGGCTTGAACAGCTGACCGAGACGGGAGCCTGTGGCCAATCCTTTTTCTGAGAGGGCATTGGCGACTTCAATGATAGCCTGCAGCCTACCTTCGACTTCCAGCTTGCCCTCGACATAGGCGCGACCGAGACTTTCCAGCGAGGGGTTCAGCAGAAAGATCAGTGACGATGGCGACGGTATGCGTATCGTCACCTCGGGTGCGCTGATGCCGAGATCAAACTGGCTTCCATTCCACAAGCGAACACGCACAGGCAGCCGGGTTTCGCTGCGCATCTGCGCTAACCACAGATGAAATTTTTTTTCCCAGAACATTCGATAGCCGCCTCCACTGGCTGACTATGAAGCTCATCCATCTCAGGGATATTGATATGGCTCTAACCCAACAATATTTGCGCCAGGAAAATTCATTTGTCAGGGCTGCAATCGTTGCCGGCTCCATGTACCGTCAGATCGGGGCATGTACACGACGCGGTCGTGAAGTCGCGAGCGGCGGCCCTGCCAGAACTCTATCCATTCCGGCACCAGACGGTACCCACCCCAGTGCGCAGGGCGCGGCGGATGATCGCCATGTTGTGTCTCGGCGTCGGCGAACTGTTTTTCCAGCAGCTCGCGGCTCTGGATAGGGCGGCTCTGTGCCGAAGCGATGGCGCCCAATCGGCTCTTGATCGGCCGGATATTGAAATAGGCATCGCTCTCCGCAGCATCGACCTTTTCCACACGGCCCTCGATGCGTACCTGACGCTCCAGCGGTATCCAGTGAAAAGTCAGTGCAGCATGCGGATTGGTCAGCAAGTCCTCGCCCTTGCGGCTTTCGTAATTGGTGTACCAAGTGAAGCCACGCGCATCGACATCCTTGAGCAACACAATGCGCAGCGAGGGCTTGCCCTCTTTGCCAACGGTGGCGAGACTCATTGCATTGGGTTCGGGTACCTCTGCCGCCAGCGTTTGCTGGAACCAATGCTCGAATTGCTTGATCGGGTCCGGGTCGACCTCATGCTCGGAGAGTGTGGAATGGCTGTAGTCTCGGCGAAGGTCGGCGATGGACATTTTTTTTCCTGTGAATGAATCAAGTGGCTAGTCAAATTTTTTTGAAGATAGGTCTTTCGCGTGCGAGAGCGCCTTGCGCGCCGCCAGCGGCACGCCGCAGGCAATGATGGCGCCCAGTCCCCAGAACACGATCAGCAAGCCCAGCGTCGCGCCCGCCGCGCCAAAGGCCAGCGGCAGAAATACAGAACTTGCATTACCTATGGTAGCGCGAATTCCTATCGCTTCCGCACCACGGCCGGGCGGTGCGTTGGTATGCAGCAGCGCCAGCACATTCGGCTGGCCTGAGCCCAGTGCAAGACCCAGTACAAAGGCCGTTGCGGCCAGCGCCCACGGCTGCTCGGCAAAAGGGAAAATCAGATAGCAGCAGGCGGCAATGCTCAATGCAGCAGTCAATACTTGCCACTCGCGATAGCGCCTGACGATGCCCGGCATGGCCAGCCGAACCACGAAGGTCGCAACGGCGAAAGTCGCGAGGATCATGCCTATCGTCGAGGCTGAGTAGCCTAGTTGGGAGCCGCGTACAGGCGTCACGAAGGTAAACAGATCCCAGGCGGCGGCTAGCAGGATGCCGACAAGATAAATACGACGCAGCTCGCGGTCGCGTAGCAGTTGCAGGGGGCTGCCTTTGTTCTGGCTGGCGGGAGCCGTCGAGACCGGAAGATCACGCAATGCACCGCTGGCCGAGAGCAGGAAAGATGCCAGTGTGAATGCGCCACAGCTGAGATATGCGACCGAGTAGTGGCTGTGGTCAATCACGAAACCCGCGATCAGCGGGCCGGTGAATGATGAAATCGAAAAGCCTAGCGACAGGCGGCTGTAGCTGGCCGTTCGCTGGTCCGCAGGAGCAAGCGCGCCGACTGCATGCTGCGCGCCGATGAAAATGGCCATGAAGCCGGTGCCGATCAGTATCGCGGCCGGATACAGCACCGTCAGCCCGCGCACCGTAGCGGCCAGCATCACACCTGCCGAGGCCAGCAGACAGCCTGCCATCAGTGGGCGCCGCACACCGATACGATCGATCACGCGGCCCATGGGCACGGCCAGCAGCATAGGAAAGACCGCAAACAAGGCGATTAGTGTGCCAACCGTGAAGGCGGACGCGTGCAGCGATAGCGCGTAGAGCGCAGTCGTCACTCGTGCTGCACCCAGCGCCACATGCGCGGTGACGGCGACGGCGATGAGCCGGAACAAGGGTGAGAGCTGCGGCAGGAAAGACGGCATAAGACCCGATAGTCTAGAGCATCAGCACGCTCGCCGTCCGTTAAAATGCCGGCATGGCCAGCGTACTTCCCCTTACCCCCACACCGCCTGACGACATCGACTTCGAGCGCCGTTTTGGCGGCATCGCGCGTTTGTACGGCGACCATGGCCTGGCGGCCTTCCGCCGCGCGCATGTTTGCGTGATCGGCGTCGGTGGTGTGGGTTCATGGGTCGTGGAGGCGCTGGCGCGTAGTGCGGTTGGTGAGATCACGATGATCGACCTCGATCATTTGGCGGAATCGAACGTGAATCGTCAGATTCACGCATTGACCGATACGCTGGGGCAGGCGAAGGTCGAAGCGCTGTCAGCACGGATTGCTCAGATCAATCCGTTCTGCAAGGTGCACTGTGTCGAAGACTTCATCGATGCCGAGAATATCGCTGCAATGATTCTGCCGGAGCATTTCGATTATGTGATCGACGCCATCGATAATGCGCGCGCAAAGACCGCCCTGATCGTGCATTGCCGCCGGTATCAGATACCGTTGATTACCATCGGCAGTGCAGGTGGTCAGACTGATCCCACGCGCATTGAGATTTGTGACCTGTCGCGCACTGAGCAAGAGCCGCTGCTGGCGCGTGTGCGCAAGCGGCTGCGACGGTTGCATGGCTTCCCGCGAGGCACCAAGCACAAATTCGGCATCGATGCGGTCTATTCATCTGAGCCAGTGAAGATGCCTGAGGTTTGTGCAACGGACAGCGACATTGACGATGGGGATGATAACGAGGGCATCACAGGACTCAGTTGCGCAGGTTACGGTTCTTCCGTCGTGGTCACGGCGAGTTTTGGCTTTGTAGCCGCAGCGCACGCGCTGCGCAAATTGGCAGAGCGCGCTGGCGCACAAGCTGCTCAGACACAGCCGATATCCGATATCAGCTGATT
>JBEDGK010000119.1:0-7918 GCA_041174665.1 Pseudomonadota bacterium | reverse complement strand
ATCCGCTTGCCGCTATCGGCCCTGGTCCGGCAGCAAGAGGGCACGGCGGTCTGGGTGGTCGACGGTGGCAAGGTCTCGCTGGTCGCGGTGCAAGTCGCCGGTACCAATGGTAATGAGTTGCTGGTGGCCTCTGGCCTGAGCCCCGGGCAGGTGGTCGTGACCGCTGGCGTCAATCAGCTGCAGGTGGGACAAAAGGTCAGTTTGCTCGGTGACGAGTTGTCTGCGAAAGCTCCGGCGGTTGAGACCGGCAAG
The DNA here is from genome assembly GCA_041174665.1 of Pseudomonadota bacterium. Taxonomy (GTDB): domain Bacteria; phylum Pseudomonadota; class Gammaproteobacteria; order Burkholderiales; family Burkholderiaceae_D; genus Pernthalerella. Next base: position 7,666 of record JBEDGK010000119.1, on the reverse strand, counting down.
CCGGACGCCGGGGCTGGAAAATGAAAGGCAGACTGAATCTCTCCCGCTGGGCGCTGGAGCACATACCATTCATTCGTTATCTGATCGTGGTGCTGCTGCTGGGCGGCGTCATGAGTTACAGCAAACTCGGGCAGGACGAAGATCCGCCATTCACCTTCCGCGCGATGGTGATTCGCGCGTACTGGCCGGGCAGCAGCTCGGTGCAGATGGCAGAGCAGGTGACCGACAAGCTGGAGAAAAAACTTCAGGAGACGCCATACATCGACAAGATACGCAGCTACTCCAAGCCGGGCGAAACACTGATCATCATTGAGTTGCGCGAATCGACACCACCAAGAGAGGTGTCTCAGGTCTGGTATCAGGTACGGAAAAAGATTGGCGACATCCGCAGCACGTTGCCGTCGGGCGTGCAGGGTCCTTTGTTTAATGACGAATTTGGCGACACCTTTGGTTCCATCTTTGCGCTGTCGGGTGACGGCTTCAGTCATGCCGAGGTGAAAGATTACGCAGACTTCGTGCGTCAGCAGCTGCTATCGGTACCCGCAGTGTCCAAAGTGGAGCTCTACGGCGTACAAGACGAAAAGTTGTACATCGATTTCTCGACAAAAAAATTCGCACAGCTTGGCATTCCTGTCGACAGCGTGATCGCGCAGATCAATGCGCAAAACGCCGTCGAAGGCAGCGGCGTCCTCGTGACACCCACCGATAACTTGCAGGTGCGTGTCACGGGCGCTCTGATGACCGCGAAAGACCTGGAGAACTTGCCGCTGCGTGCGAACGGCAACAGTTTCCGGCTAGGTGATTTCGCGACCATCACGCGCGGCTATGCTGACCCGCCGCGCGACAAGCTACGCTACAACGGCAAGGAGGTGATCGGGCTGGGCGTGTCGATGGAAAAGGGCGGCGACATCATCGAGCTGGGGCATCATCTTGATACCGCCGCCGAACAGCTACGCGCCAAGCTCCCGATCGGTATCACGCTAGAGCGCGTCGCTGATCAGCCTCGCGCGGTCAGTTCCTCGGTGAATGAATTCCTGAAGGTGCTGGCTGAAGCGGTTCTCATCGTACTGGCCGTGAGTTTTATCTCGCTGGGCTTGCACACCCAACCGTTACGCATTGATGTACGTCCCGGGCTGGTCGTTGCGCTGACAATTCCTCTGGTGCTGGCCGCAACGTTTCTCGCGATGCGTATCTTTGGCATCGACCTGCACAAAATTTCGCTGGGCGCGCTGATCATTGCACTGGGTCTGCTTGTCGATGACGCAATCATCGCAGTGGAGATGATGGTGCGCAAAATGGAAGAAGGTTTGTCTCGTTTCGATGCAGCGACCTTCGCCTACACCTCCACCGCGATGCCCATGCTGACCGGCACGTTGATTACGGCGGCCGGTTTCCTGCCGATCGGTTTTGCAAAGTCCGCTGCGGGCGAGTACACCTTTTCGATGTTCTCGGTGAATGCGATTGCCTTGCTGATTTCGTGGTTCGCCGCCGTGCTTTTCACGCCTTACATCGGTTACGTGTTGTTGCGAGTGAAGCCGGCGACAACAGCGGATGGTCATCATGAGCTCTTCGATACCCCGTTCTACACGCGCTTGCGGCGTGTAGTGAACTGGTGCGTGGATTGGCGCAAGACCACGATCATGCTGACGCTGACCGGATTTTTCCTGGGGGTGTTTGGCTTCAAATTCATTGAGCAGCAGTTCTTTCCGGATTCCAGCCGTCTTGAACTGATGGTCGAGCTGTGGCTTCCCGAGGGTTCGTCTTATCAGGCGACTGAGGCACAGGCGAAAAAATTCGAGCGATTCATCACACAGCAACCCGGCGTGGACAGTGTCACGAGCTATGTCGGCACGGGCAGCCCGCGCTTCTATCTGCCGCTGGACCAGATTTTCCCACAGACGAATGTGTCGCAAATCGTCGTGCTGCCAAAGGATGCGAGATCGCGCGAGGCGCTGCGCCTGAAGATTGTTCAGGCGTTCAAAACGGATTTCCCCGAGGTTCGGGGTCGGGTGAAATTGCTGCCGAACGGTCCGCCCGTGCCTTACCCGGTGCAGTTCCGTGTGACGGGTACCGAGATCGACAAGGTGAGAGTGATCGCCGATGAGGTCAAGGCGATCATGCGCAACAACCCGTATGCGAAGGGTGTGAACGACAACTGGAACGAGTCGGTCAAGGTGCTTCGCATCGATCTGGATCAGGACAAGCTCAGAGCGATGGGCATTAGCTCTCAGACGGTGATGCGGGCGGCGAACACGATACTCAGTGGCTCGACCATCGGGCAGTTTCGCACCGGTGACAAGCTGATCGATATCGTGATGCGGCAACCGGTGGAGGAACGCAGCACGATCACCGCGCTCAGCAACGCCAGCATACCGACGCCCAGTGGCCGTGCTGTTCCGCTCTCGCAACTGGCAACACCGCGTTTCGTCTGGGAGCCTGGCGTCATATGGCGCTATGGTCGCGAATGGGCGATCACAGTGCAATCCGATGTGGCCGACGGCATTCAGGGGCCAACTGTCTCGATGCAGATCGATCCGCAGCTGGATGGCCTGCGTGCGAAGCTGCCGCCGGGCTACAAGATCAGTCTGGAGGGCGCGATTGCCGATAGCGGCAAGGCGCAGGAATCCATCGCGGCCAATGTGCCTCTGGTAATTTTTATTGTTTTCACTTTGCTGATGCTGCAGCTGCACAGCTTTTCACGCTCGGTACTGGTGTTCCTGACGGGACCGTTGGGCGTAGCGGGCGCGGCGATGGCGCTGTTGATCTTGCAGCGTCCTTTCGGCTTTGTCGCGCAGCTCGGGGTCATTGCACTGTTCGGGATGATCATCCGAAATTCTGTCATTCTGGTTGATCAGATCGAGCAAGATATCGCGGCCGGGATCCCGGCCTGGGATGCGATCGTGGGTTCAGTCGTCCGGCGCTGTCGCCCCATCATGCTGACGGCGGCCACGGCGGTGCTGGCGATGATTCCGCTGTCACGCTCGGTGTTCTGGGGGCCGATGGCCGTGGCGATCATGGGCGGGCTGATCGTGGCAACCGTGCTCACGCTGCTGTTCCTGCCCGCGCTGTATGCGGCGTGGTTCAGGGTGAAGCGCCCGGTTTCCCCTGCGGCGCGATGACCAGGAACGAAGCAAAATCTTCCCCCGTTGCTGTGACAGCGGGGTGCACAACCGGAGCATTTTGCTTGATTTTCCAGTAAAATTCGGTCTGGAGTCACAGCCACCACAATGGCAACGCAGGGCGACCGCTCTTGACGCTGGGTCGCCCTTTGCTTTTGTTGAAACTGTGTCGGGTCAGCGGCTCTTCCGAAATGCCGCGCCCGATAGCCGCGAGGATGGCGAAATTGGTAGACGCACCAGGTTTAGGTCCTGACGCCAGCAATGGTGTGGGGGTTCGAGTCCCCCTCCTCGCACCACGGTTCTGATTAACATTTTTGGACGAAGCACATGTCAACTGAAGTCGAAACCCTTGAAAAACTCGAACGCCGCGTGACGCTGACCGTGCCTCTGGCTGAGATTAACGCCGAGGTTGAGAAGCGCCTGAAAGTGCGCGCCCGGACGGCCAAGGCGCCCGGATTCAGGCCCGGCAAAGTGCCGATGAAGATGATCGCTGCACAGTATGGCCCGATGGTCGAGAACGAGGTGCTGAACGATACCGTGGGCCGCGCATTCGCGACGACAGCGGCATCGAACAACCTTCGAGTCGCTGGTTATCCGCGCATCGAGCCGAAAGAGGGCGCCAGTGTCGAAGGCTCGTTGGTGTTCCAGGCGACCTTCGAGATCTACCCCGAAGTGAAGATCGGTGACCTGTCGTCGATCGAAATCGAGAAAAGCCGCTCTGACATCACCGATGCCGAGATCGACAAGACCATCGATATCCTGCGCAAGCAGCGCGTCCACTTCCATACCAAGGGAGAGCATCATGCGCACGGCGACGGTGGTACGGATGTCTCCGCGCAGAATGGCGACCGCGTGACCATCGATTTCGTTGGCACGATCGATGGGGTTGAGTTCGCTGGTGGCAAGGCAGACAATTTCTCTTTCGTGCTGGGTGAGGGCCGCATGCTGGCGGATTTCGAAAAAGCCACCCTTGGCCTGAAAGTCGGCGAGAGCCGTACTTTCCCGCTCGACTTTCCCGAGGACTACCACGGCAAAGATGTTGCCGGCAAAACCGCAGAATTCACGATAACCGTGAAGAACGTCGAATGGGCGCACATGCCCGAGGTAAATAACGAGTTCGCCCAGAGTCTGGGCATCGCCGATGGTGATCTGCAAAAAATGCGCGACGATATTCGCGTGAATCTGGAACGCGAAGTCGGCAGCCGCGTCAAATCGCGCACCAAGCAGAGCGTGATGGATGCGCTGCTGAAAGTAGCCGAGTTGGACGTTCCCAAGTCTCTGTTGGAGCAGGATGCTGAGCGTCTGGCCGATATGACCCGCGAAGACATGCGTCAGCGCGGCGTCAATGTGAAAGACATGCCTTTCCCCGCTGACCTGTTCACGCAGCAGGCAGACCGCCGCGTTCGTCTGGGTCTGATCTTGTCCGAAATGGTCAAAGCAAATTCGCTCAGTGCGACTCCCGATCAGATCAAGACCTATATCGAAGACTTCTCGAAGGCCTACGAAGATCCGCAGCAAGTCATCAAGTATTACTACAGTGACCGCAACCGTATTGCCGAAGTTGAAGCGCTAGTGCTCGAAGAGAATGTGGTGAATTTTGTGCTGGAAAAAGCCAAGATCAAGGAAACGACGGTACCGTTTGACGATCTGATGAACAACTCGCAGGACTGAACGCTAACGCGCCGCCAGCCTGACCGCCACTCAACGTTAGAAGATGGGAATGACTATGGTAGACAGCGTTTATCGCAAATCTGCAATTGATACCGAGATGCTGGGCATGGTGCCCATGGTGATCGAGCAGAGCGGCCGTGGCGAGCGCGCTTATGACATTTACTCTCGTCTACTGAAGGAACGCGTGATCTTCATGGTGGGCCCGGTGAATGACCAGACGGCGAACCTGGTGGTCGCGCAGCTGCTTTTCCTTGAGAGCGAGAATCCGGACAAAGACATCTCTCTGTATATCAACTCGCCCGGCGGTTCGGTCTCGGCCGGTCTGGCGATTTACGACACTATGCAGTTCATCAAGCCGGACGTCTCCACCTTGTGCACCGGGCTGGCAGCCTCAATGGGCGCTTTCCTGCTGGCCGCCGGTGCCAAGGGCAAGCGTTTTTCGCTGCCGAATTCCCGTGTGATGATCCACCAGCCTCTGGGCGGTGCACAGGGTCAGGCGTCTGACATCGAGATTCAGGCTCGCGAAATTCTCTACCTGCGCGAGCGGCTCAACAGCATCCTCTCCGAGAAGACCGGTCGCGATATCGAGCAGATCAGCCGCGACACCGACCGCGACAACTTCATGTCCGCCGAGCAGGCGGTCGAATACGGAATGATCGACAAGGTTTTGACCCACCGCACCTGAGCATAGTATTTTTATAACAATTATCCTACCGGCAAAATATTGCTGCCGGGGAGGCGGTGCTCCTGCGTGACGGATTCTGATTTCGCAGGTAAGATCGAGCCAAATTCACCATTTCTGGTCAGTCCATGTCCGAAAAAAAGTCGTCCAGCGGCGAAAAGTTGCTCTACTGCTCATTCTGCGGGAAGAGCCAGCACGAGGTTAAAAAGCTGATCGCCGGCCCATCGGTATTCATCTGCGACGAATGTATTGATCTTTGCAATGACATCATCCGGGACGAAGCCTCCACGGTCGAGACGGTTGCCACGCCGAAATCGGACCTTCCGACCCCTCAGGAAATCTGCGACTTACTCGGCCAATATGTGATCGGACAAGAGACCGCTAAGCGCACACTGTCGGTCGCGGTATATAACCACTACAAGCGCCTGCGTCATTTGGGCAAAAAAGACGAAGTCGAGCTTGCCAAGAGCAACATCCTGCTGATTGGCCCAACGGGTTCGGGGAAGACCCTGCTCGCGCAAACGTTGGCGCGCATGCTGAATGTGCCTTTCGTGATTGCCGATGCCACTACGCTGACCGAGGCCGGCTATGTGGGTGAGGATGTCGAGAACATCATCCAGAAGCTGCTTCAGAACTGCAATTACGAAGTGGAGAAAGCTCAGAAGGGTATTGTCTATATTGACGAGATCGACAAGATCTCACGCAAGTCGGACAATCCGTCGATCACGCGCGATGTATCCGGTGAAGGGGTTCAGCAGGCGCTGCTCAAACTGATCGAGGGCACGATGGCCTCAGTGCCGCCGCAGGGTGGACGCAAACACCCGAACCAGGATTTCGTGCAAATCGATACGACCAACATCTTGTTCATATGTGGCGGTGCGTTTGACGGTCTCGCAAAGATCATTTCCAATCGCTCCGAGAAAAGCGGCATCGGTTTCTCTGCCGAGGTGAAGAGCCAGTCGGAGCGCACAGCGAGCGAAGTCATGACCGGCGCGGAGCCGGAGGACTTGATCAAGTTTGGTCTCATTCCCGAACTGGTCGGCCGCTTGCCCGTCGTGGCAACCTTGTCCGAGCTCACGGAAGAGGCACTGATACAGATTCTGCTTGAACCCAAGAACGCACTCATCAAACAGTACTCGAAGCTGCTCGAGATGGAAGGTGCTGAACTCGAGGTGCGTCCTGCGGCGCTGCATGCGATCGCCAGGAAGGCACTGGCTCGCAAGACCGGCGCCCGAGGGTTGCGTTCGATCGTTGAGCATGCACTTCTCGATGTGATGTTTGAATTGCCAAATGAGCAAAATGTCGCCAAGGTCGTGATTGACGAGAACACGATCACGAATGGTGCGAAGCCCCTGCTGATCTACCACGAACAGCCCAAGGTCTCCGGCGCAAAGTAAACCCGGCGCGCCGCTTCGCCCCACCTTGGCTGTCTACTCGTCAAAACCCTGCAAAAATCGCAAAAAACTGATGAAAAACGCTGTCTTTCGTCAGTTTTTTGAACAAACAAAGTACAATCGACTCAACAACAATGCATTCCGGCGTACCTCGCAAGGCGCTCCCAGCGAGCTTCGGGCGCTTTCTTGGTGGAAACGGATCCCGCTGTCGCCTGCCAGCGCACTTTCCCACGCATTCTCCGGCGATAAACAGGGGTAAAGGGCCGATTTGTCAGGTTTTTAAGGCGAAAATGCATTAGCTGTTGTAAGGTTTGGCAGGTATGGGACTTGTGATTGGCCAAAACATGCCAACATAAGTCCAGGTTTTATCAAAAGGCTCGCAATGACGATCACTTCCCAATTTTCCGAACCCACCCAATTGCCCTTGCTTCCCCTGCGCGATGTGGTGGTGTTCCCGCATATGGTGATACCGCTGTTCGTTGGTCGTCCCAAATCCATCAAGGCACTCGAGGCTGCGATGGAGCAGGGCAAGAGCATCATGCTCGCCGCGCAAAAGGCGGCCGCCAAGGATGAGCCTTCCGCTGATGACATCTATGAAATCGGCTGTATCGCCAACATCTTGCAAATGTTAAAGCTGCCCGATGGCACCGTGAAGGTGCTGGTCGAGGGCGCGCAGCGCGCGCGTATCCATCAGATCACCGAAGTCGATACGCACTTCATGGCCGATTTGTCGCCAGTTGAATCCGAGCCGGGCGACGAGTCCGAGGTCGAGGCGATGCGTCGCGCGATCGTCCAGCAGT
>JBEDGK010000118.1:0-4022 GCA_041174665.1 Pseudomonadota bacterium | reverse complement strand
GAATTAATCCCCCGGGAGCCTGACCCTGATGAAAAAAATTTCACTGATGCTTGCCGCCCTTGTCATGTCGGCAGCGGCGCACGCTGACTGGAGCCGCATTGAGCATCCATCCAAGGAATATGCGCTGTATATCGACAAGGAGACACTCCAGCCGTCTGGTGTCGGCACCATCCTGCTTTGGCACTTGCTCGACTATACGATCGCTCAGGATTACGACGGCAAGCCATATCTGTCCATGAAAGGTCAGATCGAATACGATTGCGAGAAGGGAATCAAGCGCGATCAGATGCACCTTCGGCACAAGGATGGCATGGGTAACAGCAATATGGTTCATGTCGCGTATACACCGGGACCATGGGGGCCGCCGGCAGCCGGCACGCACGAGCAGACGCTGATGCGTCTGGTGTGCAAAGGCGGCTGACGCGGAGTCTGGACAATGAGCCTGCGTGGAAAATTCGGACGCATACAGCCCGCGCCGGAAAACTTCATTCCCGATGCGCTGATCGATGACATCCGCCTGAATGGACTGAATGACAGCCGACGCCGGTTTCTACGCAAGAGCTTCGCAGCTGCCAGTGCAGCGCTGGTGTCCGGCAGCGCGCTGGCTGGGGCAGATCATCCCGGCGGCGAGGGCGATCACGCAATACTGAAGCTGCCAAAGCACAGCACTAGCCTCGGTAACCCGGTCGCGCATCTGCCGTATGGCCAGCCGTCCAAACACGAAGTCAACCTGCAGCGACGCGAATCTCCCGGACTCACACGCCGCCGCGAAAGCAGTATCGCGTTTACGCCATTACAGGGACTGTTCGGCATCATCACTCCCAGTGGTCTGCACTTCGAGCGCCACCACGCGGGCTGGCATGACATTGATCCTTTGTCCCACCGGCTGATGATCCACGGACTCGTGTCGACACCGAAGGTCTACACGGTCGGCGACTTGATGCGATTGCCTTCCGTGTCCCGCATGCATTTCATCGAGTGCGGTGCGAACACGGCGATGGACTGGGCCTCACCCGCAGTGCCCTCGGTGCAGTACACGCACGGCATGCTCTCTTGCTGCGAATTCACCGGCGTGCCACTGTCGCTGCTGCTGGAAGACTGTGGCATCGATAAGAAAAACGCGAAATTCATTCTCGCAGAAGGCGCCGATGGCGCTAGCCTGACGCGAACGATTCCGATCGAGCGCGCATTGGATGACGCGATCGTTGCGTGGGGCATGAATGGCGAGATGCTACGCCCTGAGAACGGTTACCCCTTGCGTTTGGTGGTACCAGGTGCTCAGGGCGTGTGCTGGGTGAAATGGCTACGGCGTCTCGACGTCGGCGATGCGCCTTATGCGACACGCGAAGAATCCACGCAGTACACGGACCTCATGCCCGATGGCCTGTCTCGGCAGTACTCGCTGATTCAGGAATGCAAATCAGTGATCACTACCCCCTCTGGCGGGCAGCGGCTGATGGACAAGGGCTTCTACAACATCACCGGACTGGCGTGGTCAGGGCGCGGCAAGATCGCGCGAGTAGATGTCTCCGTCGACGGCGGCAAGCAGTGGAAGACCGCACGACTCGAATCTCCGCTGCTGCCTAAATGTCTGACGCGCTTCAATATCGATTGGGTGTGGGATGGCAAGCCGGCGATATTGCAATCACGCGCGATCGATGAGACCGGCTATGTGCAGCCAAAGATGGCCGAGCTGCGCGCGGTACGCGGCACGCGCTCGGTATATCACAACAATGCAATTCAGTCGTGGCGAGTCGAAGCCGCAGGTGAGGTGGTGAATGTCCAGATCTCGTAAATCTGCGCTGCTGTTTCTTGTGCTCGGTGCGATGATGGCAAGCGCCTTCGTTACGGCAGAAACTTATCCGAATACCGGCCGCCGTGCGACCGTCGCAGAGATTGCAGCATGGGATATCGACGTGCGTCCGGATTTTCTTGGTCTGCCGCCCGGTTCGGGCAGCGTCGCACAGGGCATGAGACTTTGGGAGACTAAATGCGCGAACTGTCACGGTGCGTTTGGTGAATCACCGGCAGCGTTCCCGCCGCTAGTGGGCGGTACGACGCGAGAGGATATTGCCAGTGGCCGTGCCGCCGGGTTGATCGCCGCGACCGAGAATGCGAAAACCACGATGATGAAACTGGCCACGGTATCGACCCTGTGGGATTACATTCGCCGTGCGATGCCATATGACGCACCGAAAAGCCTGTCAGTGAATGAAGTCTACGCTGTCACCGCTTACTTGCTCAACTTGGCCGATATTGTGCCCGCAGATTTCACGCTCACCGACAAAACTATTCGCGATGTGCAGGGCAAAATGCCGAACCGTGCCGGCATGACGCTGAACCACGGCATGCGCGACATCGGCGGCAAACCAGACGTGCTCAGCGAGGCATGCATGAGCGGATGCAAGGTGGATGACGCCTCGCTTGTCGTTTTGCCACCCGCGGGCAGAGGGCTTAACGGCAATCTTGCCGATCAGAATCGTGCCTGGGGTCCAGTGCGCGGCGTGGATACCGGCGGGCGGAAGTAGGCGTGTCAGCGTCATGGCGATTTAGGTGGCACAATGCGGCCTTGATTTCAATATAACAAATCATTCAGGGAGACAAGACGTGCAACCTAGCCGGCGTGACGCGATGCGCATTGCTTCCGCGCTTGCGCTCGCCTTTGGTGCCGGACTTCTGAGGCCGTCCGATGTGTTCGCCGAGGACGATGCAGACGATCCAGGCATCACCCGATCTGCTGACAATATTCCCTGGGGCTCTGACTGGAACGGTGCTGTGTACTCCGCCAAGAGTCTTGAAGCCTTCGTGATCGCAATGAATGGAGACACCACCACGCCGAACACGCCGCGCACGGTGGTCGAGCGCGGAAAGGTGCCCGGGCTGTTCCTGGCCAAGTCTGGCGAGCTGATTATCGAAGCTCCCGAGCTTGCCGAGAATGGCACGAATGTTCCTGTCACGCTGACGAGCCATATCCCCAATACCGATTTCATCGCGCTGCTGGCTGACCTGAATCCGAATCCTGTGTGCGTTGGTTTCCACGTGATGCCGGATAACGATCCTTCTTACTCCGTCCGGATCAAGGTGGCCGAGACATCGAACCTTGTCGCCGTCGCGCGCTCGGGCGGCAAATGGTTTTATTCGCTCAGGGACATCACGGTGATGATAGGAGGTTGCCTTGGGTGAGCCGATGCGCGTTCGCGCGGTCAAGAATGATCAGTTCGTCGAAGTCAAGGTGCTGATGAAGCACCGTATGCTCAGTCGTCTGTCATGGGGCACGGATGGCCGCTTGATACTTCCGCACTTCATCCAGACAGTGCGCGGTACCTGCAATGGCCGCCCAGTGCTCCATGTGAATTTTGGCGGGTCAGTCGCGCGCGACCCTTATTTCTCGTTCAAGTTCAAAGGCGGCAAGGTTGGCGACAAGGTTGTGATCAGCTGGGTGGATACCGAGGGGGACACGCGGACCGACGAGACCACGGTAAGCTGAGGCTTCATAAGCTTTTGATCATGAATTATTTTTCATGTTGTGTTTGTGTATATCTTGCTAGCGGTAATTTTTTAACAAATCGTGAAAGAACAAAGGCTTAAGTGAATTTCTCAAACATGCAAGAAAGAATTTTTGCGATGCAGCATACAGAGAAAAAATTCAAAACATTGCAGGAATTTTTTATGAGGAGAATAATGTTGATGAAGTACCAATAAACGCAGAAATTGGCTTTCTTGATTTTGCGAAATAACGGTGCTATATAGACACAAGCGTAAATTTTCAGCCTGCAAAATCAAGGTTTTTCAGGCATTTGATACCGACGCGGAGTGAGCGCGCCCTGCAGTTCCAACCCTACGGGAAAATGCAGACCAGCGACGTAAGGCATGAGAACAATGCCAATCTGTTTAAAAAAATGATTAGCAATCATTGGCTCAAGTTGCAGTGAAACCAAGTGAAAGAGGAGAGTAAAACATGGCAATCAGTTTTAATCTGAACGGCTCGACGGTATCCGTCCAGGCCGAGCCGGATACCCCAC
>JBEDGK010000117.1:0-21074 GCA_041174665.1 Pseudomonadota bacterium | reverse complement strand
ATTACCGGCCGCTTCGGCTGATCGTCCCGGAACACAGCCCTAGACGACTTGCCGACCTCTTAGCCAGGAGACCAACATGCCCGAACATTCCTCCAAGCAGTATGAGCTGGATCTTGAGGCCATACGCTCTCGCGTTCTGCAAATGGGTGGTTTGGTAGAGAAGCAGTTTTACAACGCGATGAACTGCTTTCGCGCACTTAATGCAACCGAAGCCGAACGAATCATCGCCGCAGATATTGAAGTCAATCAGATGGAAGTTTCGCTTGATGATGCGTGTACCCATTTGATCGTCAAACGGCAACCTGCAGCGAATGATTTGCGTACCGTGATGGCGACGATCAAGGTGATCACCGACCTCGAGCGTATCGGCGACGAGGCCACCAAGATCGCGCGTGCAGCGCACGCAATACACCAGCGAGGCCTGGTCCCCATTGCGCATGAAGAGATTGTCCGTGTGATGGCCGCCTCAGCCGGGAAGCAGCTGCATGATGCGCTGGATACGTTCGCCAGACTCGATCAGAAGCAAGCGACTCGACTGATCGTTGCCGACGAAGAGATTGATCATGAGTACAGAGCAGTAGTGCGAACGGCGATCACCTTCATGATGGAAGATCCGCGTACCATTTCCAGCGCCTTGGACACCATCTGGGTAGCAAAAGCCATCGAGCGCATCGGCGACCATGCGAAGAATATTGCCGAGTATGTGGTGTACATCGTCGAGGGCAAAGATATCCGGCACACCGACTATGCGATCTCCCAGCAGGGCAATGGTCACAATGGCTGAACTGCGCAATGCCTAGTCAGCAGCCTACTATCCTCGTTGTCGAAGATGAGCGGGCGATCGTCGAGCTCGTCAGCTTTGCCCTGAAAGCGGCCGGCTGGGAAGTGGTGGCTGTCCACAACACCGCCGGTGCCTGGCAATATCTTCAGCAGCAGCGTCCGCAAGTCATGCTGCTCGACTGGATGCTGCCGGACCAGTCGGGTCTGAGGCTGCTGTCGCGCATCCGCAGTGACCGGCAATTCAATTCGCTTCCCGTGATCATGCTGACCGCAAAGAGCATGGAGGAAGACAAAGTGGCTGGTTTGGATCATGGCGCCGACGATTACATTACCAAGCCATTTTCGCCTCGCGAGCTGGTCGCTCGTATCAAAGCCCTGATCCGACGCAAGGAGCCGGAGCATGCGGAGCTTGAAATGCGCCTGGGACCGGTGACGCTCGATCCAGTCAGCTTCCGCGTCAAAGTCGATGATCAGCCGATTGAGATCGGACATGCCGAATTCAAGCTGCTGAAATTCCTGATCGCGCACCCGGAGCGAGTGTTCTCCCGCAGTCAGTTGCTGGACAAGGTCTGGGGTGATCATGCGGTACTCGAGGAGCGGACCGTGGATGTGCACGTGCTCCGCCTGCGAAAGGCGCTGGGGAACGCCGATTACCTCGTGAAGACCGTTCGTAGTGTAGGCTACATGCTATCTGAAAAATAATTCCTTTTTTGCATGAGCCCTGCTTCGCTGTTCTGGATTCCAGTTCTGGTACGTTTCTCGTTGATCGCAGGCGCAGGCCTTGCCGGCGGGTACGTTTGGAATTTCACCGCTGGGCTGACGATCGCGTTTGTGGTCCTGCTGGTCTTGGTCATCACTCAGCTGCGCTACATGTATCACCTCTCGTTGTGGCTCGATCATCCTGACGAGGTCAGGCTGCAGGATGGTTGGGGATCGTGGACCGAGATCTTTGCCAAGCTTTACCGTTTGCGGCGGGAGGACCAGAAAAACCGCGCCGAGCTGGCCGAGTGGCTGTCACGATTCAGGCAAGCGATGAGCCAGCTGCCCGATGGCGTGGTCATCATGGATGACGTGCTTTTCCTCGAGTGGTGCAATCCGGTCGCCGAACAGCATCTGAGGCTGAGGTTGGAGAAGGACAAGGGCATGCGGGTGACCAACCTGATTCGCAGCCCGGAATTCATCGACTACATTATCCTCGCCCGCTATGAGGAGCCGCTGACGTTGAAGATCGGCGAGCGCAAGCTGATCGTCCGACTAATTCCCTTCGAAGACCGCCGCCAGATTCTGGTCACGCATGATGTGACTGAACTCGATCGGCTCGAGACCATGCGCCGCGACTTCATTGCCAGCGCCTCGCACGAGCTGCGCACGCCCCTGACCGTGATCAATGGCTTTCTGGAGATCGCTAATACTGAGTCGAACCTCGACCCAGCGACTCGCGCGCAGCACCTGAAGCTGATGACCGAGCAGGGCAAGCGCATGCAGAACTTGGTCGATGACATGCTGGTGCTGACACGGCTGGAATCCATTGATTATCCACTTCGCAAAGAGCTCGTAGACATTCAAACATTGCTCGAGCAGCTACATGCCGAGGCGGAGGCATTGTCGGGCGGACGGCATACAATCAGCGTGACCATTGATGGTCCCGACATTATCGGTGGCGCCGATGAGTTGCGTAGCGCGTTCGGTAATCTTGTCTCGAACGCTGTCCGTTATACGCCTGATGGCGGCGAGATACGCATCGCGTGGAAATCATCTCCGCTGGGTCCGGAATTTTCGGTTCAGGATACTGGTATCGGTATCAAGCAGGAGCATTTATCGCGCTTGACCGAACGCTTCTATCGCGTTGACAAAGGGCGTTCTCGTGAGACTCAGGGCACCGGGCTCGGGCTGGCTATTGTCAAGCACGTGCTGGTCCGGCATGACGCGAGGCTGCGTGTCGAGTCAGAGCTCGGCAAGGGCAGCACATTCACGATACATTTTCCCGAGACCGTACTGGAAGAGTCAGCATGATCACGAAGATGAAAAATTGTCGCCTCGGCCTTGCGTGTCTGTTGGCGCTGATTCCGGGGGTCGTGCTGGCGGAACGTTTCCAGTTTGCTGCCATCGGCGATGTGCCGTACACCTCTGCTGCACAGCTTGATCGTCTGGTGGAGCGTATCAACAAGCTTCCCGTGAAATTCACCATTCATGTTGGCGACATCAAGTCGGGGAGCACCCTGTGCAGCGATGAAGTGTTCGAGGGAGTAAGGCGTCAGTTCATGTCTTTCGAGTCACCATTGATCTATACGCCGGGCGATAATGAATGGACTGATTGTCACCGCAAGAACAATGGTCCGTATGACCCCTTGGAGCGCCTCCAAAAACTTAGGCAGATGTTCTTCGGGACGAACCTGAGCCTGGGTCGTTATCCTGTCGAGCTGGAGAGTCAGTCGCAGGCGGAGCAGTATCGCGAATTCCCTGAAAATCGTCGCTGGAGTACAGAAGAGGTGATTTTTTCTACCATCCACATGGTAGGTTCAAACAATAATCTGCAGCCCGAGCTGCCATCATCCAGCGAATTCAATCTGCGAAATAGCGCCAATATCGCCTGGATGCGAAGTACCTTCGCCGAAGCTCGCAAGAAGAACCTTCGCGCAATAGTATTTGCGATGCAAGCGGATACCTTTTACCACGATCCTCGTATCCAGAAATCCGGTGTCGACGAATGGCTCGATGCCTTTCAACAGGAAGCTGCTTCCTGGGGAAAGCCGGTGCTGCTGATCCAGGGTGATACGCATCAGTTCGTGACAGACAAGCCATTACACAAACATCATCCAGCGGCTTCGAATGTGCAGCGAATTGTTGTTCCAGGTGAGCAGTGGGCGGATGTTGTGCTGATCGAAGTCGATACCTCATCGGCGGCAGGACCGTTCTTGATACATTGGTCGACAAAGTGAATTTCCTGTCGGCGTTTTTTTAGTAAATGGGTTTCTTTGTCGCTGCTGTCCGGACGAGTGCTTATTGCAAAGCATCGGTGCTCAGCAAGGCCCATCGCTCATGGTCGCGCCATTCACCGCCCTTTTTCAGGAACTTGGGGCTCAGTCCTTCTTTTCTGAAACCGCAGGATTTTGCAAGGCGGCGTGACGCACGATTTGCTGGCTGGATATTTGCTTCCAAGCGGTGCAGTTTCAGCTTGTCGAAGGCGATTCGAATGACTTCTTTCATCGCCTCTGTCATCAGGCCCTGTCGATCGTGTCCCGCGAACGCATAATAAATCACGTAGGCATTGCAGAAGTTCCCCATAAAGATATCTTGTAATTCGATCACGCCCACGAGCTTGCCCGTATCGGTGTGGCGAACGAGAAATGCGATGTCATCGCGGGTTCGCATCTCGACGGCGTAGCGGCGAAAGGCCCGCGCGGTGCGGGGTACCTCTACCCAATCTCTGTGCATTTCACGGCTCGCGCGCGCAGCAGAGAGAAAATCTCTTTCATCGCGCAGGCTGACTTTGTTGAGCCTTATTCGACCAGTATTTTTTTTCATAGAGAGACAGCCTGTCGTTCATGGCAAATGAATGATATCCGCGATGCTCATGACGCGTAGCCCCGCTGCGGGCAGAAGAAGATCAAAAAAAAGCCCGCGCACAGGCGCGGGCTTCTTGAGCAGCGAGTACTTACCAGATAGTCTTACCGCTCGCATCCTTGAAGTTTGCTTTCCAGCTTTCCTGGATCAGCTTCACGGTCGCTGGCGGCATGGGCACATAATCAAGTTCGGTCGCCATGTTGGAACCATTCTTGTATGACCAGTCAAAGAACTTGAGCACTGCGCGCCCAGTCAGGCCGTCTGCCTGAGTCTTGTGCATCAGGATGAACGATGCTCCGGTGGCGGGCCAGCTGTTCTTGCCGGACTGGTTTGTCAACACCACGCCCATGCCGGGCGTGCCTGCCCAATCAGCACCAGCCGCTGCGGCCTTGAAAGTCTCGTCATCCGGCAGCACGAACTCGCCATCGCGATTCTTCAGCTGCGCGAAGGTGATCTTGTTTTTCTTTGCGTAGGCATACTCGACATAGCCGAATGCACCCTTCACGCGCTGCACGTTGGCGGCTACGCCTTCGTTACCTTTGCCGCCCACGCCCGTCGGCCACTTGACCGCAGTCCCTGAGCCGACCGTGTTCTTGAAGTCAGCATTGGCCTTTGAGAGGTAATCCGTCCACAGAAAGGTCGTGCCCGAGCCATCGGCGCGGTGAACCACGGTGATGTTAAGGTTCGGCAGATTCACGCCAGCGTTCAGTGCGGCGATCTCGGGGGCGTTCCATTTGGTGATTTTGCCGAGATGGATGCCAGTGATGACATCAGCCGTGAGCTTCAGCTGACCGGGGGCAATACCATCGAGGTTCAGCACCGGAACAACACCACCGATGATCGCTGGGAACTGCACCAGACCCTCTTTCTCGAGTTCTTCGGCCTTGAGCGGCATGTCGGAGGCACCAAAATCGACCGTCTTGGCCTTGATTTGACGGATGCCGCCGCCAGAGCCGATCGATTGATAGTTCAATCCGATACCAGTGGCCGCCTTGTAGGCCTCGGCCCACTTGGAATAAATTGGGTAAGGGAAGGTTGCGCCTGCGCCAGTAAGGTCAGCAGCCTGCGCAGACAGGGAAATAGCCAGCCCTGCGGCAAAAGCGGTAATACTTTTCAGAATCAGCTTGCTACGCATAGTCACTCCTGGTTTGCATCTAGGGTTGTACAAAAATTACCTGGCGCAATTTAAATTGGGCATGTGTCAGGATCATGACAGGATTTTTACTTTGAAAAGTTTATGTAATGAATGTGTCACGGTCTTTGAATAGGCTTTGGGCATGAGTACAAATGGAAATGCAAAAACAGCAAGATCAGTCCGGTCAGGCTCTGCCGCTGTGGCCCACGACGCGCGTGCCGCTCCGCTGAATCGTGAGTTGTCAATGCTCGCATTCAACCGTCGTGTCCTGGCGCAGGCGCAGGACCAGAGCATACCTTTGCTTGAGCGCCTGAAATACCTGTGTATCGTCAGCAGTAATCTGGATGAGTTCTTTGAGGTCAGAATCGCCAGCTTGATGGCAAGGGAGCGAGAAGGAAATGATCTTGCTCATGCTCGGCCTGTTGTTCCGCAAGGTTTCGATCTGGTCAGTCCGGCTGCACAAGCTCTCGTTAGGGAGCAGTATGCAGTGCTCAATGAGGAGATCTTGCCGGCGCTTGCGGAGCACAGGATTTATCTACGCCGCCACATCGATCGAAGTGACCGGCAACGTACCTGGGTCCGAGACTATTTTGAGCGCGAGGTGCGCCCGCTGCTGACCCCCATCGTACTAGATCCTTCGCATCCTTTTCCGCAAATTGTCAACAAGAGCCTGAATTTCATTGTCGAACTGGGTGGCAAGGACGCTTATGGCCGCGGTACCTCCATCGCCGTGATCAAGGCGCCTCGGGTATTGCCTCGAATTATTCGTCTGCCCGCACACTCGTCAGAAACTGAGCATGATTATTGTTTGTTATCGTCGGTGATTCATGCGCATATCCAGGATCTGTTTCCGGGTCGCGAAGTGATCAGTTATTCGCAGTTTCGTGTCACCCGTGACAGTGAACTCTGGGTAGATGAAGAAGAGGTGAAGAATCTACGGCAGGCGCTCAAGGGCGAGTTGCAGGCCCGTCATTTTGGTTTTGCGGTTCGGCTGGAGGTTGCAGAGAATTGCCCGCGCAATCTGTCGCAATTCCTGCTTGAGCAATTCACGATCGCCCCCGAGTTTCTTTACTGCGTTAACGGGCCGGTGAATATGGTGCGTTTGAATGAACTGGTCGAGCTTGCCTCCGCAGCAGAATTTCGATTCGCACCGTTTACTCCAAAATCATCGGTTCAGCTTGCTGACGATGACTTATTCGCACAAATTGCTCACCAGGATATTCTCCTTCACCATCCATATCAATCTTTCCAGCCGGTGATCGATTTCATTCGTAGCGCCGCGCATGATCCTTCAGTGGTCGCGATCAAGCAGACTATTTATCGAACCGGCATGAACTCCGAGCTGATGGAGGCGCTGATTACGGCAGCCCAAAATCGCAAAGAAGTCACCGTGGTGGTGGAGTTGATGGCTCGCTTCGACGAAGAGGCCAATATCAACTGGGCGGATCGTTTGGAGCAGGTCGGGGCGCAAGTCGTCTATGGTGTCGTAGGATTGAAGACGCATGCCAAGATGGCGCTGGTGATACGGAGAGAATCCGGCAAATTGCGCTTCTACGCCCATATGGGCACGGGTAATTACCACCCGACGACGACGAAGTTTTACACTGACTTCGGTTTGTTGACGGCGAATCCCTCCCTGGGCAGAGAGGTCAATGAAGTGTTCATTAGCCTGACGAGTCTAGCCAAGCCACGCAAACTGAATCACTTGTGGGTAGCGCCGTTCGAGCTACAGCGTGAGCTGGTCAGGGCCATCCGAAATGAGGCCCGTATCGCCCGCGAGGGTGGCGTAGGACAGATCATCGCCAAGATGAACGCGCTGGTCGATGACTCCATCGTCGAAGCGCTGTACGATGCCTCGCAGGCAGGAGTCAAGATCGAGCTGATCGTTCGCGGCGCTTGCTCCTTGCGTCCCGGCGTCCCCGGCGTATCGGAGAATATTCGTGTACGTTCCATCGTTGGTCGTTTTCTTGAGCATAGCCGGATCTTCCATTTTTTGAATGAAGGGTCCAATGACGTCTACCTGGCTAGTGCGGACTGGATGAACCGTAATCTGTTTCGGCGTATCGAAATCGCTTTCCCTGTGCTCGACGAAGAACTTAAAAAGCGCGTGATCCAAGAAGGGCTGCAACCCTATCTGAGAGATAATCAAAACTCTTGGGAACTGGATGCGAATGGCGAGTACCACCGACGCAAGCCGCGCACAGGCCAGCAACGATTCAGCGCGCAGCAGCACCTGATGAATACCTTGGGGGCATGATGGACTTGATCCTCTGGCGCCATGCACAAGCCGAAGCGGGCGAGCCAGATGAAGGTCGCGAGCTGACGCAGCAGGGGCGCAAGCAGGCGGCGCGCATGGGCGCCTGGCTCGATCGCAGTCTGCCCAATGGCTGCAAGATCCTCTGCAGTCCGACCGCAAGGACGATCCAGACAGTCGAGGCGCTCGGTCGCAAATACAAGATCGTTCCGGAGATCGGACCGGCAGCGATTGCTGCTGAGATACTGAGTGCCGTCGGCTGGCCCGAGGCGAAGACACCCGTGATGGTAGTGGGTCACCAGCCCTGGCTGGGCCAGGTGGCATCACTGCTGTTGACCGGAGAAGAGCAGGATTGGACGATCAAAAAATCCAATGCATGGTGGATCTCGCATCGCCAGCGCGAGTATGGCAATGAATTATTTCTCAAGGCAGTACTTGCGCCAGAGTTTTTTATGGATTGATCGCTCAGAGACTGAGACAGCCAGACTCAAGCGGCCAATGCCGTTGAGGCAAGCTCACCCCGTTCAAGTTGTTTGCGAACGATCGCATCCGGTTTAAACAGTTCAATCATCGACTCAATGAGTTTCCTAGCCTTGTGGGTGTTGTCCATCGAATAATTGCAAACATACACATCCAGAGTCACCGCCGCCAGCTCGGGCCAGGTATGGATTGCAAGGTGTGACTCTGCGAGAAGGACGGTACCCGTAACCCCCCCGGATTCATTGTCGGTCGCTGCCGGAAATTCAAAAAAAACGTCGCTCACAGCAGTCAAGCCGCTCAGCTCAACCAAGGTCAGGCAAGTGCTGCGCAACTTGGATGCATCGGTCATCAGGCCGTGATTTATTCGACAACCCTTGATATCCGCAGTGAGGTGAAGTCCTTGCATGTTGAATTCCTTTTCAGAAAAAAGAAAAGGCTACCCACCCAGCCTTGATACGCCGGGAAACCGAATTGGCAGCTTATTTACTTGTGTTTTTTGGGACGCCCGGTTTTGACCGGCTGCAGCGCTTTCTGAGCCTTTTTAATCCGGGATGTACTCAGGTCGTACATCAGCGCGATACCGATGCGGATCAGCTCACTTTTCTTGATCTCAAAGCCGGCTTCAAGACAGGCTTTTTTTGCATCAGCCAGCAAGCGGTACTCGTCCTCCGGCATGGTGAAGCTGTCACGCACCAGTTGGGCATGTTTGTGTTTGACTGATGTAGATTTGCTAACGCTCTTATCTTTCGCCGATTTGGCGGGTGTTTTGCGAGACGTCTTGCTTGGCGTATCTGACATGGTCATGCTCCTTGGGTGAAGACCCAAATTCAACAGCGATACAATATAAACGGTTTATACGGTATTTTTATTTTTGTTTGCAATAGCCGAGTAGTCTTTGCCCGAATTAATTGTTGCGCATCAACAACGGCAAAGAAAGCGCCGATTCAATAAAGCTTGGTTAGATAAATCCATTTTGATAACTCCCTGCTAGACGCTGCGCGCTTTGATGAGGTTGATGTGACGACTAGCATCAATTGTCGTGTCCAGCATCGTCGCAATGCCTTCTTCGTCAATCCAGCGCTCGCAGCGGATCGCACTTGAGGTTTGCCCAGTGCATGCTCGAGCTGATTTTCCATTTGATTTGTAGGGTCAAATCGATACTTGCATTGGCAGTGAACGTGATAATTTACGCTCGCAGTAAAATTATTTATTTGACAGCTAAAGGAGGCGACATGCAGCGTAATGACGAATCTCTAAAAGCAATCGCGGGAAATGAGCCAACCAATCTGCAGCGTTCGCGGCGTTTTTTTCTTGCCAGCGCAGCGTTGACGGGTGTAGCTCTAGCTAACGGTGGATGTTCGACGCTTGGCGTTGGTGGTGGAACGAACCCGGGTGAGATCAGGCAGGGATCATTCGCGACGAGCGATGGTGCGAAACTGAATTATCTGGAATCTGGTCGAGGGCGACCTATCGTTATGATTCCTGGCTGGTCTCAGACAGCTGAAATGTTCAGCGATCAGATTTCTGCTTTTTCGGCAAACTACCGCGTAATCGCACTCGACATGCGTGGTCACGGAGATTCCAGCAAGCCTGAGCATGGCTATCGGATGGCACGTCTGGCGAAGGATTTGCACGAATTCCTGGATGGGATGAATCTGAGTAAAGCCACGCTGGTGGGCCACTCCATGGGCTGCTCAGTGATCTGGAGTCATTGGAATCTCTTTGGTAATCATCGCACGCATTCAATGATTCTTATTGATCAGGCGCCCTGTACCACCTTCGGACCGAGTTGGACCGACGCCGAGAAAGCAGAGACTGGGGCTGTATTTTCGCCGCAGTCGCTGTATGACACGGCCACCGCCTTGGCAGGTATGGACGGTGAGGCGACCACGGCAGGTCTGGTCAATGGAATGTTCTTCACCAAAGATTATCCTGAGGCCAAGAAGAAATACGCTCTCGCCCAGAATCTGAAATTCCCACGCAAGCCAGCGGCAGCTTTGCTGGTTGACCACTGTGTTCAGGATTGGCGGGATACGATCAGCAGAATTAACGTGCCCACACTGGTGGTTGGCGCAAAGGGAAGCTTCTTTAATCCGAAATCACAAGAATGGATCGCCAGCAAGATACCAGGCGCCAAAGTGGAAATTTTCGGTGTGGAAGAAGGCGGAAGTCATTTCATGTTCATGGAAAATTCCCAGAAATTTAACAAGATTGCATTGAGTTTTCTGGCTTCCACCTGAGATGACTGACTAATAACCTGTTTCATCGGATCGATGGCAACGAGGCACTGCCGCTTTGCCATCGACCTAGATGGACAGGCGAGTATTCAGCATCTCACCAAATCTTGGTGTGGCTGTAAATTTTTGGTGTTGAGTCGCCGATCTCTTTGTCAATGCTTACTTGGCGATTCTTGGCGGTCAGAGTGACGCATAGGAGAAAGCCACAAGCCCCAGCCCCAGCGGCGTGAATATCCAGTACTCCACCGGTGCGCCCCACAGCCAGTGCTTATGCCATCCAGCATGCGTTTTCGCGAAGCGCGTGAATCCAAACGCAGGATTCAGTAAAAACCACAAAAAATCCTCTGTCACCCAGAACAGCATGATGCAGCCCAATGCACGCAATTCGGCTCGCCATGAGTAGTCGGCACTGAATACCAGCGGGAAGTGAAAGAACAGTGCAACCAGCGAAAACGCCCATGCATGATAGCCCGTCATTGCGCGGCCACCCCAGAGCAGATCAAGTAACCAGTGCTGCTCGATACGCCAGGTGGGAAGATTTTGCGCCCAGCCCGCATCGCCCTCGATGGCAATCTCCAGCTTGGCAAAGAAAAAGCCCAAGATGACAACGCCAAGAAGGGTAAAGACCATCGGTGGAAATAAAGCGTTCATCAGAACCTGATCGCAGGAAGCCGATCGCGCACATGCTGCAAGATCTGCTGTGCCGCATGAGGTTGAGCAAGGAGGCTTGTCTTTGAACGCATGGCGCTCAGTACCTCGGCATCAGATAGCAGACGTCGTAAACGGTAGATCAGTGTTGCTTCATCATCCGCCCTTTGCGCCACTCCCTCTTGCAATAGCAGTGCAGCATTGCGCTCCTCCTGACCAGGAATCGGATTGATCAGTAGCATGGGTAATCCCATGGCCAGACATTCGGAAGTGCTCAGCCCACCGGGCTTGGTGATCACGAGGTCCGCGCACGCCATCAATTCGGGTACTTGTTCAGTGAATGACACGGGGACGAGTCGTCCTTGGCAAAAGCAGGCCAAACTACTCAACTCGTCAAAAAGCGACTGATTTTTCCCAGTCATCACGATGATTTGTAATGATTCGTCAATGGCCAGTATCGATCGGATCAATGACGGGCTCATACCGATTCCGCTACCGCCACCCATCATCAGTACCGTGACTCGACGCGGATCTAGCGCCCAGCGCCTACTGCATAGATCGCGCTGCAGATTCCGGGTGAATCCCGGCATCACAGGTATGCCAGTCACGACAATTGCCGACTCAGGAATCCCCGCCGCCTGCAAGCGGTAGGCAAGCTCACTGTTGGCAACGAAATAACCCGCGATGCCCTGATGTACCCACATCTGGTGCACATCGAAATCGGTGACAACTACCCATACCGGGATAGCCAAGCGGTGACGCCGTAGGGCATCAGCAAGCAGCTCGGCAGGCAAAAAGTGCGTGCAGATGATGGCATCCGGGGCGTAATTCTCGATGTCGGAGAATAGTCTCTGTCCACACAGACGCTGAATCAGTCGGCGGAAGCGGCCGCTTAGACTGTTCGTTGGTGCACGATCAGTTTTTCGATACAGCCAGCCCCATGCTTCGGGCAGCCCGCTGGCAAGCTTCAGGTACCAATCCGTGTAGATGGTCTTGAACCAGGCAGGCACGAGCTGCATCAGGTCTCGGTGCCGAAGCGACAGATCGGGAAAATCAAGCCGCGCAAGTGCACACAATGCGTCTGCCGCACGGACATGTCCGCTGCCCGCAGAGACCGACACTACCAAGACTCTTTTGTCGATGCCTGGCCTTGCTGCGATGGTTGGTGAGGACGTGCCTGATGCCGCCGTATCTCCGCTGGTGAAAGACGGACCCCGGCCGCACAGCAGGAAGTTCAGGCCAGTTCTGGACACAGTGCGGCTTCTTTTTTCTTGAATTGTGCCTTTTCCCAGCGCAACATGATGTCATGCCAATCGACCAGATGCAGTTCGCCGGCGTCATCCTCCACCAGTGCGGTCAGGCTCTCTACCCAGTCGCCATCATTGCAGTAGAGGATGCCATCAATGTCGCGTATCTCCGCCTTGTGAATATGACCGCAGATTACTCCATCGACCCCCTGTTTTCTGGCCTCGGCGGCAAGGGCATCTTCGAATGAGGTGATGTAGCTGACAGCGTTCTTCACCTTCAGCTTCAAGTACTGTGACAGCGACCAGTAAGGCAGGCCAGCACGGGCGCGCCAGCCGTTATAGACCTGGTTGAATTTCAATATCATGGTGTACAGCGAATCGCCAACGTAGGCCAGCCATTTTGCGCACGCGATCACGCCATCAAAACGGTCTCCATGTAAAACCAGCATGCGCTTGCCATTCGCGGTCACGTGCACGTGTTCATCACGGATCTTGATACCACCAAAATCCAAGCCAATGAACTGGCGCACTACTTCATCGTGGTTGCCGGGTACAAAAATGACTTTGGTTCCTTTTTTTGCTTTTTTCAGCACGAGCTGGACGACATCGTTATGAGTCTGGTGCCAGTACCAGCGGCGCTTGAGCTGCCAGCCATCGACGATATCGCCGACCAGATACAGCTTGTCCGATTCTGTGGTCTTCAAGAATTCCAGCAGGCGCTTTGCCTGGCAGCCACTGGTACCGAGGTGGACGTCTGATATCCAGATGGTTCGGAAGCGAAGAGGTTTTGGTTTTTTAATGAGGGATTTAGAGAATTTGTCGAAACTAAAGGACTCGCGTGCGTTCATGCTGGCTCTGCCTCTTTCAGATAGTGCCGAGCATATCGGCTGTCGAGCTGTGCCAGTGGCAGCATCATGAATAGATCCGCGCTATGAAAATCCGGATCCCACGCAGGTTCGCCGCAGACCCAAGCGCCGCTGCGCAGGTAGCCCTTGATCAGAGCCGGTACTTGCAATCCTTCCGGTAAGGGCTCGTCATGGAGCGGGAAGGGGAGGTGAGGCGTTACTCTGTACTCGGGCGGGCAGAGGTTGTCTGCTGCTAGTTTGCGGTACAGCGCATTGATCGTGTGTCCGCCATCGGCCAGACTCACACTGGCGCAGCCAATCAGGAACTCCGCTTTTTCGCGCTGCATGCAGGCTGCCAGCCCAGCCCACAGCATCATGATCACGCCACCGTTGCGATAGTCAGGGTGGATGCACGCACGGCCTGCTTCGATGATGCGTGGCCTCAGATGGGAGAGACGTCCCAGGTCGAATTCATTTTCGGAATAAAAGCGGCACGTCCTCGTAAGTGCTCTGGGCGTAAGAATGCGGTAGGTGCCGACGACTTCCAGGGTGCGGGTATCACGAACGATCAGGTGGTCGCAAAACTCATCGAACTCATCGCGCTCCAGCCCCTCGTGATTTCTCAACGTATCCAGACCCATGGCCTCGACGAAGACTTTGTAGCGCAGCCGCTGGACTTCGCGTAATTCTTCGGGAGTATTGGCAAGACTGAGTCTGAGTTTCGGAAAGCTGGCTGTCGAATCGGCCCCGATTGTCATCACCCGCATCGCTGCTCCTCTTTGTAATGATGCGCAAAGAGTAAGCCCGCAATACTGCAGGCTGATGACAATCAGGTGTCTGTTTGGTTACAGCGCATTGAATGAGTCAGACCAGATCGGCTCCGATCGGACCGCCATCATCTCGGGTGATGACGATGGTGGCCGAGCGCGGCCGTGAGCTTCCACCTCCAGGCCAGTGGCTCTGGTAAGTTTCCGGCCGGGTGATATCGAATCCCTTGTCGTTCGTGGTCTCGCCAGGGTGCTGGATGTTCACGAACAGCGCGCGCCCATCCGGTGTTTCGGTGATGCCCGTGATCTCGCAATCTACCGGGCCAACCAAAAAGCGCCGTAATCGTTCG
The DNA here is from genome assembly GCA_041174665.1 of Pseudomonadota bacterium. Taxonomy (GTDB): domain Bacteria; phylum Pseudomonadota; class Gammaproteobacteria; order Burkholderiales; family Burkholderiaceae_D; genus Pernthalerella. Next base: position 6,767 of record JBEDGK010000117.1, on the reverse strand, counting down.
TCCCCGGGCGCGGCACCCACGTAGGTGGTGGCTCTACTCTCCTTCCCATTATCCGTGTTCACGACTTCTTTTTTACTGCCATCACCGACACGACCGGGAATTGCGGCAAGGAGCATGCAATTGGTCGCGTCGCGGTACGCGTGATCATCGGTCTCGACCCACAGCAGCCCGCTGCGTGCAAACCACAGGCCATCGGGACTGGAAAAATCATTGTCGGCAGAAAGTCCCGACAGGTTGATGTTCTCTCGATCTGCGGTGGATCGTGCAGCAAACAAAAATACGTCCCACTGGAAGCGCGTGGCCGATCCTTTGCCATCCTGTTCGGCCCAGCGGATGATGTGGCCGTTGGCATTGCCTTTCTGCGCGACGCCGTTCTTCGGATCATTGTAGAAACGTGGATTCGCCGCATCGACTTTATCGAGCGCGCGCGAGGGATTGTAAGTGAGCGTCATGTACACCTCACCATTGGCCGGATTGACCGCACCCCATTCGGGGCGATCCATTTTGGTCGCACCCAGCACATCAGCGGCGAGGCGCGCGTTAATCAGCACATCCGCCTGATCGGTAAAGCTGTAGTAGGTGTTCGTGCGTTCCAGTCCCTTCTGACCATGCTTGAGTTCCAGCCAGTCGCCGCTGCCGTCGGCGTTGAAGCGAGCGACATAGAGCTTGCCATCATTCAGATACTTGTCACCTGCGACGAAGCCGCGTCCGATATCTCGCGGGTCCCAGACCGTATTCGACACGTACTTGTAAATGTATTCGTGGCGTGAGTCGCAACCCATGTACCAGACCAGCGGCTGACCAGGGATCACCAGTCCCGGCCACGCGCCTTCGTGGGCGAAGCGTCCCAGCGCCGTGCGCTTTCGCGGTGCGGATTGCGGGTTGAATGGATCGATCTCGACGACCCAGCCGAAGGTGTTTGGTTCATTCCGGTAATCGTCGCTGCCATCCTTGGAGCTTCCCTTGATGGAGGCGTCCCAGCGGCCAAAGCGGTTGTCTTCAGTGTCCGGCTGCACGGTGGCCCACTGATACGTCCCTTTTGCGCCGATGCCATAGCGCTTGAATGCAGTCAGTTCTTTGGCAGTTCGCTTGCTATCGTCAGCGGAGGAGCGGCTGAAGAAGAACGCCCAGTTCTCTTCGCAGGTCAGATAAGTGCCCCAGGGGGTATGCCCGTTAGAGCAATTGTTTAGCGTCCCGCGAGTGCGGCCTCCGTCGGCTGAATACTTCGTGATCATCATTGGGCTGCGCGCTGCCGGGCCGGTGATGTCCATCTCAGTCAGTGTAGTGATGCGACGGTTGAAACGCGATCCGCGATTCACCTCGAAACCTTTCGGGCCTTTTCTGACCTCTACGATGGACACGCCCATCGCCAGCATTTCTTTCAGTACCTCGCCACTGACAGTGCGCTTGTCATTCACGACGCTCTGTCCGGTCGGATGCAGAAAGGCAGCGGTCACATTTTCATGATTCACGCAGAGCAGACCTTGTTCAGATACGGTGGGATTCCAGCTGCCGCTCTTGTTCATGCCGAAGAAAAACATGCCATCGTTATGATCACCGGCGCGGCGGTGAAAGCTCTCCGCCTCGTCGGAGCCGTCATTCGCGTAATCGGATACGTCGGCGGCGAGGGGGTCGCCGGTCTGCAGAACGATGCGATAAGAATAGCCCGTGGCGAGTGAGACCTTGTCGGCCGTGCTCTTGGGCACGGCGGTGAAATTGAGTTTCAGCCGGCGTGCGGCAGCGTTCGCATCTCCTGCCTGCGTCAGCAGCAGGCTACTGCCGCCGAGATAGAGGGAGGCCGCAGCACCGAAGGAACCTTTCAGCAGATCGCGGCGTGACAGTCGAGCTGACAGTATCTGGCTGAATTCGGGATTGGATGAGATATTCTCGGTATTTTCCAGTGTATCGCCAGATAAGTTTTGTTCATGGGTCATTTACTGCTCCGTCCATTGGTTGGTTCGCGTATCAGATCAGACGAATGTTAAACGATGATGAACCCCAGGTCGCGCTATCATCGCCGGGCCATATTCTGCGTCTACGATGTGAGTATGCAAACTAGGTCATTTTTTCTGGCGATGCTGATCGCGGTGCCGGCTGGCTCCGCGTGGAGTGCCCGGCCCTTCGTGACCGATGATGCTCGGCTCACGACGGCGGGGAGCTGTCAGCTCGAGACATGGACTCGGATGTATCGCGACAGCGCGGAATTCTGGGCACTACCCGCCTGTAATCCTGGCGGCAATCTTGAACTGACGGTAGGTGGCGGTCAGGCAGTGTATGACGATCAGGCGTTGAGCTCAAACAGCGACTACGTATTTCAAGTGAAGACACTGTTGCGCAAGCTGGAGACCAATGAGGTGGGTATCGGGGTGGCCGCAGGCACGGTACGGCATCCGGCGGTGAATCCCGGCCCCAATTTGATGGGCAACACCTATGCGTACGTCCCGGTTTCCGTGCCGCTGGCGGATAACCAGCTAGTCATGCATCTGAACACGGGATGGTTGCGGGAGCATATCACCAGCAGGAATCTGGCGACCTGGGGAGTGGGCGCTGAGTGGAACATCAGTGAGCGCATCACCTGGATGGCCGAAGCGTTTGGCGATAGTTATCCGAACACCTATTGGCAGGCTGGCGGCCGTTTTTCGCTGATACCGCAGCTACTGCAGATCGACACCACCGTTGGACAAAGCGCTGGTGGCAAAAATACCAGCCGCTGGCTGTCGTTCGGTATCAGATTCACGCCTGCACGCCTGTTCTGAGTGCAGACAACCGATCGGTCGCTCAGTGACTTCTGATGGTCATGGGAATGTCCAGTTCAGCCCATGCAGCTTCTTCTTTCGTCAGCCAGTGTGTCAGCGTCGGATACTTTCGGACGATCTGAGCTGGGAGGTCGAGGTCTATCTTCTGCCGTAATTTCAGTCGAAGCGTGTGCTCGTTCAGGTCGATTCTGGAATGGCTAAACAGGATACCCAGCCGAAGAGCAAGAATAGCCTTGGCTAGATCAGGCAGTGCGATTGCTTCAGATACTTTGCGCAGGTTTCCTTTTTGCGCCAGCAGCAGAATACTGAGTATGTGCTGCTCCTGTTTTGTGAAGCCGGGGAGATCCGCATGCAGCACCAGATAGGCGCCGTGTTTGTGAAAACCGCTGTGCGAGACCGACATCCCTACTTCGTGCAGGCAGGCCGCCCATCCCAGCAGCCGGTCATAGTAATCACTTTCGGGCTGCAGTTGCGCATGAAGAAGCAAGGTGTTTTGTTTTACCTTGTTCGCACGTGACTGGTTCACACCGAATTTTTTGGAGAATTCTTTTACCGAGTCGCGCCTCCGGTCGCGGCTGCTCTGGCGTAGATGCAGATCCCACAGCACGCCCATCCGCAGTCCGGCCTCGACAGGCTGCAGTTCCTTGATGCCGAGTTCTTCACACAGCCCTATCAGCACTGGCAGACCGCCCAAGACGACAGCGATCCGCTCAGGCTTGATGCCCTCTAAATCTATCTTGCTGGTACGGCCGCAGTAGAGGAGATAATCCCTCAATGCCCGCAGGCTCTTCAATGAAAGAGTGCCATCCCCGACATAGTTGGCCTCTATCAGATCAGCAAGTGTGCGCACGGTTCCGGAGGAACCCAAGGCGACGGTCCACAGCCGGGGATGAAATTCATCGAGCTGATCTTCGAATAGGCTGCGCGCATGGAGCACGGCACTGGCGAATGCTGGTTCGGTGATTTTGTCATCCGGGAAAAATTCCGATGCGGTCTTGACCGTGCCGATACTGAACGATTCGACATGCTCGATCTCGTTACCTTGGCCGAGCACAAGTTCAGTTGAGCCGCCGCCAATATCGACTACCAGTCGACGCTCATTGGGTTCGTCCAGTGAACTGGCAACACCAAGATAGATCAGGCGGCCTTCTTCCTCGCCAGAGATGATCTCGATCGGAAACCCGATCGCTTTTTCCGCGAGCGGGAGAAAAGCATCCCGGTTCTTCGCGATCCTAAGGGTGTTGGTACCCACCACACGAACCGCTGTAAGCGGCTGCGATCGCAGTGTGTCCCCAAAACGCTGCAGGCAGGCCAGCGCGGATTCCATCGCGGCAGCGGTCAGATTGCCTCTTCGGTCGAGCCCTGCGCCCAGACGGACGGGTTCGCGTGCAGTGCTCAGTATCCTGATGCGCTCACCATCATAATCACCAATATGCAAACGAAAACTATTCGAACCGAGATCAACTGCAGCCAGCATGTGTTTTCAAGCGTTCCGGCTCATGGCCAAAAAAGTTAATTGTAAGTTATCAGCATGACATTCGCGTGACTTTGCGGCGATCGGCTGGATCACTGCTCGCGCCGTGCGGGCCTTGTCATGAAGCTGAAAAAAAGGCCAGCGATAATCGTAACACTTCAAACTGTTGTGGTATCTCTCCTCGAAAGCAAAGCCGCGGCTTTTGCAGCGGGCCGTGTCACACAGCCAAAGTAATCTCCAATCCGTCAAGGATCCTTTAACGCCCCGCTGGGGCGTTTTTTTTGTGAACGCTACTGACCATTGCTACTCATTGCTCATCGATCGATGTCTGCCAGTGCAAGCACCGAATTCCTGTTCACGCAGAATGGATGAGTCTGGGGATGCCAGCTCGAGCGACAAGATGGCCCCTGTCGCTACCTCCGAGCATCCCGAGATGGCTGACTCTCAGGTGTCGGTCTGAGGCTTGAGAGAAAATTGATCCGCTACAATATCTCTTACCCTTCATTCCGTACTTAACCGGCGGCAGACCACCATGCGCCTTTTCCACGGCTTGCTTCTGAGCCTGCTTGTCTTGACCGGTTGCCAAACCGTTCCCACTGCGCCGCCGAAGACCGCACCCAATGCAGAGGCGCCGGCAGCTGAGACTTCTCGTGCGCCCGCAGACAGCGAGCCGAGAGTCGTTGACAGCAAACCGGAGCCCCCTGTTACTGCATTGCCCGCACCGGCGCCCGCCCCCGTTCCTGCAGCAAAGCCCCTGAAAATAGCCCTTGCCCTCGGTGGTGGTGCGGCTCGTGGTTTTGCGCATATCGGCGTCATCAAAGTTCTAGAGGCAAACGGTATTTATCCTGAGATTGTCGCTGGCACCAGCGCGGGTAGTCTGGTGGGCGCCCTGTACGCCGCCGGCAATAATGGCAGCGCCTTGCAAAAACTGGCGATGGAGATGGATGAGGCGGCGATCTCTGACTGGTCGGTGCCGTTCTTCTCCAATTCCTCTGGCGTGCTCAAAGGCGAAGGCTTGCAGCAGTTCGTGAACCGCGCGGTGCAGCAGCAGCCGATTGAAAAACTCAAACTTCAGTTCGGCGCGGTGGCGACCGATCTGAAATCTGGTCAGCCCATTTTGTTCAGGCGGGGGAATACTGGGGCGGCGGTGCGCGCGTCGTCAGCTGTGCCGGGCGTGTTTCATCCGGTCAGAATCAACCATGTCGATTATGTCGATGGCGGGCTGGTGTCACCCGTGCCCGTGAGTTTTGCGCGCAAGATGGGCGCAGATTTTGTGATTGCGGTGAATATTTCGGCGCAACCCGATGCCCAACCGGCGTCATCGACTTTCGAGATACTACTGCAGACTTTCGCCATCATGGGCCAGAGCCTTAATCAGTACGAGCTCAAGCAGGCCGATGTCGTGATTCGCCCCGAGCTGGCGACGATGAAGGGCAGTGATTTCAATGGTCGGGGTACGGCGATCATCGCGGGCGAAAAAGCGGCGCTGGCCGTGCTGAACGAGATACGTCAAAAATTGAAAGCCCGGCGGGGTAATTGAACGTTACCGCAGCAGTTCAACGCGAGCTGGCGTCTTTGCCCTCAGCCGTCTCTATGCGGCGCGCGCCATTGAATCGTGCCTTCCAATAAGCGAGATCCATGCTCTCGATGCGCACCGCGCCGCCGGAAGAGGGCGCGTGAATGAACTTGTTGTCGCCGAGGTAGATGCCCACGTGAGAGAACGCGCGCCGCAGTGTGTTGAAAAACACTAAATCGCCCGGCTGCAAGTCTTGCTTTTCGACGGTCTCGCCCATCTTGCTGATTTCAAAAGAGGTTCGCGGCAGCTCGGTGCCGTGCGCCTCCCGGAACACATATCGCACCAGCCCGCTGCAGTCGAGACCGTTTTCTGGTGTGTTGCCGCCTCGGCGGTAATGAATGCCAACCAGTGACATGGCCTCGAGCGCCAACCTGGCCGCTTTGTCGGTAAAGCTGGATAAGGTGCTGAAAATGAAATTCGGCTCGTCCGCATCAGCCGCGATCGCCGGCGATGAGGTCGAGAACGACACGGCCGCCACCAGCACCGCGATCAGCGGAATGGTGCCCAGAGGAGACAGCTGACGGCGATGTGGCAATTTGGACAAGAGCTTAATTTTTAGCAAGTAAGACTGCCGCAATGTAAGCGATGACCTGTCGGATGTCAAAACTGGGCATGCAGGAATTGCCCCTCGGGGCAAGCTGAAGCCGCCGCCTTCGCCCGCAAATAAGTTGTCGTACAATCCAGCCTTTTTTCAGAACAGGGGAGCACCAGCATGCGGTCCAAACAGTCACTGACATTCGCGGACGTGAAGAAAATCGCCGCAGCCGCCGAGGCGGAGGCCGTTGCTAATAAATGGGCGGTGACGATTGCGATCGTTGATGATGGCGGTCACTTGCTCTGGTTGCAGCGCCTGGATGGTGCGGCGCCGGTATCCGCGTCCATTGCGCCATCCAAGGCACGCACCGCAGCGCTGGGCCAGCGCGAGACCAAAATCTACGAAGACGTGATCAACAATGGCCGC
>JBEDGK010000116.1:0-7479 GCA_041174665.1 Pseudomonadota bacterium | reverse complement strand
CTCCCAGAAATTCACGCGTTTGAGGGTAGCTCTGTCGGGGCCGCTCTCTCATGCCGCACTGCGTCATTGCGTAAAAGTTTCGATCCGACTACATTCAGGCAGGCGAACCGGTTTTCACCGGATCGCGCTGGGCCAGTCAGCGCCCGACAGCAGCGCGATACCTGATCAGAAAAATCCCGATTGGCGGGGCGATAACAAAGTCAGACGAGGAGACAGCATGGCAATCAGCGCAAGGCGGCTGCGCCGGTGGTGCGGACGCGTAATAGCGGGTGTATTTTTTCCGATCAGTTTTCTGCTGCCGACGCTCGCTCATGCCGAAGACAGCAAGCCGCTCAGAATCGGCGTTCCCACCTCGGTCCAGCTGCAAGTTGGTCGCGACACGCTCACAGCGGTGAAGATGGCTGTCGAGGAAGTGAATAAGAAGGGCGGCATCCTCGGTCGCAAAGTCGAGTTCGTCTCTGCAGACGAAACGGAGAATCCCGAAACCGGCATCAGCGCCATCCGCAAGCTGGTCGCCGATGAAAAAGTCGATGTACTGATCGGTGGTTATACCAGCGGCGTAACGCTGGCCCAGCTACCGCATATCTCCGCAGCGAAAATGATTTACCTCGGGGTCGGCGCTGCATCGCCCAGCATCACCAACAAGGTCAAGACCGACTACGACAATTACAAATACATCTTCCGCGTAGGTCCGATCAATGCCGCGCATCAGGCGCGAGGACTCGTCGATTACATCTCGAACTTCGTGATCGGCGAGCTGGGCTACAAAAAGATTGCGATCGTCGGCGAGAATGCCAAGTGGGTGCAGGATCTCGTGCCGGTACTGTCCAAGGGTGCGAAAGAGATCGGCGCCGAGATCAAGCTGACCGAACTGTTCGATACGCAAACCTCGGATTTTTCTCCGCTATTGGCTAAAGTAAAAACCAGTGGCGCACAGTACATGATCGTGATGGTGTCGCATGGCTCGTCTGACATCTTTGCCAAGCAGTGGCATGACGCGCAGGTGCCGGTACCTTACGGCGGCATCGATGTAAAGAGCATGGATGGCGATTTCTTCAGCCGTATCGGCGGCAAATCGATTTCTCAGGTGGCGGGAAATTTTGCGGTGCGTGCGCCGCTGACGAAAAAGACGGTACCTTTCTTTGATGAGTTCAAGAAGCGCTCGCCAAATTATCCGGTCTACACCGCGTATTTTGCCTATGACGCGGTGCTGCTGTATGCAGATGCAGTCAAGCGTGCCGGCAGTTTTGACACTGACAAAATCATCAAGGAACTGGAAAAGACGAAGCATGAGGGTATCGCTGGCGAGATCACCTTTGATGAGAACCATGACGTGCAAACCGGCAAGGGCAAGACCAATCTGGTCTTTGCGCAGTGGCAGGATAAGGGTGAGCGTGTCGTCATTTATCCGAAAGAGCTGCGCACCGGGAATTTCATTCTCCCGCCCTGGATGAAAAAATAAGGCTCCATCATGGAGATCCTGATTTATGGCGCTGTCACCAGCGCCATCTACGCGATGCTGGCGGTGGGTTTTACGCTCATCTTCGGTGTGGCTCGGGTGCTCAATCTCGCGCATGGCTCTTTCTATGCGCTGGGCGCTTACGGCACCTATGTGGGCACCGGCATTCTCGGTTTGCCGCTGTGGCAGGCTGCGGTGCTGGCCATCGCCTTTGTCGCGCTCTTTGGCGTCATCGTCGAGAAGGTGCTGATCCGGCCGCTGCGTTATTCGCAGCTCGGCGTGCTGATGATCACACTGGCGGTGTCGCTGGTGGTCGAGCAGGCCTTGTTCCTGATCTTTGGTTCCGAGTATCGCAACGTGCCTGCATTCATCGACACCAAGCTGAGCATCGGCGGGGTGGATGTGGCGGGCCAGCGTTTGCTGACGCTGCTGGTGGCCGTGGTATCTATCGGCGCGCTCTATCTGTTCATCCAGCGTACGCGCCTGGGTAGCGCAATTCTCGCGATCTCGCAGGATGCCGAAGCGGCCAAGTACATGGGCATACCGAGCGACCGCATCTTCTCGCTGGTGATGGCGATCTCGGCCTCGCTGGCGGCGCTGGCCGGCGTGCTGGCCGGCCCCTTCTTGTCCGTTCAGCCGTCGATGCACTTGCTGCCGATCGTGAAGGCTTTTGCGATTGTGATTGTCGGTGGTTTGGGTTCTATCCCGGGCAGTATTCTGGCGGCGCTGATGCTGGGGTATGCAGAGACGCTGGTTGCGTATCTCGTCTCCACCAGCTGGACCGAGATTGTGTCGGTGCTGGCGACGCTGCTGATGCTGGTGTTCCGCCCGGCGGGTTTCTTCGGCAAGCGCGCCGCATTCTGAGGCCACAGCAATGAGCGGATTCAAGCAACTTGACAAGCTCAGCGGTGCCGCGGGTGCCACTGCATTGTTATTGCTGGCAGCTGCGCCATTGGTATTTCCGGGCACGTATCTGATTGGTGTGCTGACCGTGGCGGCGATCTATGGCATCTGGGCGGTCAGCTGGGATTTCATGTCTGGCCTGACCGGACGCGAGAATTTTGGGCATTCCCTGTTCATTGGGGTGGGTGCCTATGCCGCTGGTTTTCTGAATGTGCAGATGGAACTCGGCCCCTGGTGGAGCTTGCCGGTGTCCATGCTGCTGGCGATGGGTTTTGCCTTGTTGCTGGGTTTCCCGACGCTGCGACTGAAGGGGCCTTACTTTGCGCTGGCGATGCTTTCTGCTGCGGTGATCATGCAGCGGCTGATGCTGATCTTCTGGGAACACACCGGCGGCGAGGAGGGCATACAGGATATCGCGCCACTCATCCGAAACCATTTGCATTACTACTGGTTTGTGCTGGCGCTGCTGGGTGTGATCACCTTCCTGCTCGGATGGCTGGCGCGCTCGCGCTGGGGGCTGATACTGCGCGCGATACGCGGCGACGAGGCGACCTGTCTCGCTGCGGGTATTCCGATCACTGCCTATAAAATCATCTCGCTGGTGATTAGCGCGGCTTTTGCAGGGCTGGGCGGTGCGCTGTATGCGCATTATCAGTTGCAGGTCAGCCCGCAGCTATTTGCAGTTGTGACCTCGGTCACGATCATCACCATGGTCTATGTGGGCGGCATGGGGACGATCTTCGGGCCGGTGGGGGGTGCGCTGTTGCTGACGCTGCTGACCGAGGGCTTGCGGAATGTCGGCGAGTGGCGGCTGATGGTCTACAGCGTCCTGCTGATACTCATCATTTTCTTCTTGCCCCATGGTGTGATTGCACCCTTGTGGCAAAGACTGCGTGCCGCGATAGGAGGCAAGCCATGAGCGAGATACTGCTCGAGGTCGAAGGCCTGGACAAGCGGTTCGGAGGTCTGCACGCGGTAAAAAACGTCAACATGACGATCGCGCGTGGTGAGATTGTCGGCATTCTCGGCCCCAATGGCGCCGGCAAGACGACCATGTTCAATCTGCTGACCAACTTCATTGCGCCCGATGCCGGGAAGGTCGTGTTCAATGGCCAGTCGCTGCGCGGTGTAAAGCCGCACAAGATTGTGACGCTGGGCGTGGCGCGCACCTTTCAGCTATGTCGGCCGTTCGTCGGATTGTCGGTGCTGGAGAACGTGCTGGTTGGCAGTCTCGGGCCGCGCGTGCATCATCCCGATCTGGGCGAGCGAGCCATGCAGTTGTTGGGGCAAGTCGGTCTCGCCGCCAAGGCAGATACCCCTGCCGAGCTGCTTTCTTATGGCGATTTGCGACGACTGGAAATCGCGCGAGCGTTGGCCGCAGAGCCCGAGCTCTTGATGCTCGATGAACCGTTTGCCGGACTGGGATCATCCGAGATCGAGGCCATCTCCGGGCTGATACGCCAGCTTCATGCAGAGAAGAACCTCACCATACTACTGATCGAGCACAAGCTGCGCGAATTCATGCAGCTGGTGTCGCGCGTGATCGCACTGGATTTCGGCGAGGTGATCGCCGAGGGATTGCCGGCAGAGATCGTCAGCAATCCGCGCGTGATCGAAGCCTATATTGGCAAACAAGACCCCGTGGGGGTGGCGTCATGATGCTCGAACTCGACAAGCTGACCGCTGCTTATGGTCAGGCGATCGCACTGGAGAATCTGAGTCTTCAGATCGGCAAGGGTGAGCTGGTCGCTATCCTCGGGCCCAATGGCGCCGGCAAATCCACGCTGCTGAAAGTCATCTCGCGTGCCTTGCCATCGCGGGGCACGCTGAATTTAAACGGACAGTCCTTGCATCAGTACTCGACCGAGCAGGTGGTGGGTCAGGGTATCTGTCATTGCCCGGAGGGTCGGCGCCTGTTTCCCGAACTGTCGGTGATCAAAAACCTGCAGCTCGGTGCATATTTGCGTGATGATCGCGATGCGGTCGCGCGCGATCTGGAGCGCGTCTATGCACTATTCCCGATACTGGCCGAGCGGCGCGATCAGATCGTCAGCACGCTCTCGGGAGGTCAGCAGCAAATGGTCGCGATCGGTCGCGCGCTGATGGGCGCGCCGCAACTGCTCTTGCTGGATGAACCGTCGGTGGGCATTGCGCACCGGCTGAAGATGGAAATCTTCGCGGCGATCCGCAAGATTTGCGACACCGGGGTCGCGATTCTCGTGGCTGAACAAGATGCCCAGTCCGCACTGCATATTGCCGACCGCGCTTATGTACTGGAACACGGCAGCGTCGCGCAGGAAGGTACGGCGAAGGCCTTGTCCTCGGATGACCGCATCCGCAAGATTTATCTGGGTGTGGCCTGATCGGCTCTGACCCAGGTCCTGCGGTATCGTTGACACCGATTTACACTGGACCTCGACGGATTACCATCCTCCTTCTGCTAGAGTCTGGTGCGTCTTCCGCCCGCAGGGCGACGCCCGAATCATCTCTCCATGACAACCAAAGAGGCCAACATCTCGCAGTCCGCCGCCGAGCCTGTGATGCAGGATGAATCGGCGGTGCTCGCATCCACAGCGGTGTCTGAGTCGCCGGCAAACACGGAGGCTACGTCGCCACCGGCACCCGGCGCAGCGCAAGCGCCGGCGCTGTTGGTCGACGCAGAGGCAGAGGCAGAGGCGGCACTTGAAGCGGGAGCTGATCTTGATCCGGATCTCGCGCAGGTCACGATGACTGACGGGGAAGAGCCAGTCGCTGAAGAAGCGCAGGAACCGCCACCTCCCAAACCGATTCAGCTATTTTTCTGGAACGAGAGGGCTCCTGCCTCGGCGGGCTGCTGGGTGTCGTGGCGCGAGGCAGGATTTGAGTGCCGTGGCAAGATCGAGAAAGGCCTGTTTACCGCCACCTGCAAAGGTTATGGCGGTTCAGCGAAATCGCAGCCGGTAGAGCTCTTGCTCTGGCGACGCTTTGTCTCGCAGGGGGAGGCGATTGCCGTGATGGATCGCACGCTGTCATTTGACCCGCTCGAGGCAGAGAATTTGGGTTTCGAGGTACACAGCCGCGTGATGATTCCGTTCTTGCAGACCTCAGGTGCCCTCGACGAAGAACACACGGCCGTCGGCAGCTGACTGGCGAAGTTCAATCAGCGTTATGTACGCTGGCGATTCATACCAGGCGAGCGCTGCTTCCATCGATGGAAACTCGACGATCACGGTGCGCAAGTTATCGTGATGCGTTTCGTCGGCGCCCTCCATTTGCATGCGCTTTCCTCCCCTGACCAGAAAACGTGCATCCGCAGCTTGAAGCGTGGCGACCACTTGCTGGCGGTAGCGCTCGTAGGCCTCCATATCGTGTATCGTCAGTTCGGCGACCAGGTAGGCTTTTCGCATGACCTATCCTTTACGATCAGGGCAGCGCTTGCCGCAGGAACGTCTGTAATTCGCCGGGATCACGGATTCCGATGGCACGGTCAATTTCCTTACCTTGCTTGAAGATGATCAGCACGCTTTGGACTTTTGAATTGAAGAATTTCACTGCCTTGCGTTGAGAATCGAAATTCACTTCGAAGAATACGACATCCTTGAATGAGGGAGCATTCATTACCGCGTTAACTTCCACATCTTGAGCCTTGCAGATACCGCACCAGTCGGCGTGCCCGGGTCGAGCATAGTGCGCCCAGCGGATGCTTGTCATCTGGCGCAAATACCTACCCTGGGGCTTGCGCCCGGATCAGTTAGCATAGACCATACGTGCCGGCTTGCAGGCAAAATCGTGTGTACGATCAGAGAGTAATAACAATTTAAAAACATCGCCGTCGAAGCGACCGAGAAAAACCCCCAAGAATAACGGCCGCTGTCAGCGACAAAAACACCCAAAAAAACCAATAGGAGAGCCACATGAACGATCACGCCGAGCTGTCGGTCATTCAACTGAACCAGCAGCATCTGGGTAATGGCAACGCGCGCAGCCTGCCTGCCATCCCCAAGTTCGGCACGCTGGCAGAGGAACGGCTGCACCGCAAGCAGAAGCTCGCCGGCGCATTTCGGCTGTTCTCGCGCTTTGGTTTTGATGAAGGCGTCGCCGGGCACATTACCGCGCGCGATCCTGAGTTTACCGACACCTTTTGGGTCAATCCCTATGGCGTGCATTTCAGTCAGGTGAAAGTCTCCAATCTGATCCGGGTCGATCATCACGGCAATGTGGTGGAGGGCGATCATCCGGTGAACTGCGCGGCTTTTGCGATTCACTCGGCAATTCATACGCTGCGCCCGGATGCGAACGCCGCCGCACACACACACTCGCCTTATGGCCGTACGTGGTCAGCGCTGGGTCGTCCGCTCGATTACATCACGCAGGACGTCTGCGCGTTTTATAACGATCACGCAGTCTATGATGATTTTGGTGGTGTCGCTATTGAGCTGGACGAGGGCGTTCGTATCTCAAAAGCGTTGGGGCAGAACAAGGCGGCGATCTTGCAGAACCACGGCATTCTCACCGTGGGGGAGACCGTGGATGCGGCTGCATGGTGGTACATCTGTCTGGAACGCTGCTGTCAGGTGCAACTGATGGCCGAGGCGGCGTCGCATGGCAAGCCGCTCAAAATGATTTCGGCAGCATCGGCGCAGCAAACCTATGACATCGTGGGTTCGCCTTATGCAGGCTGGTTCCAGTTTCAACCGCTGTATGCTCGGATATTGAAAGAGCAGCCTGATTTTCTTGACTGACACCCCAGCCAGTAATGCCAGTCAGTTAAGCGTCCAGATTGTCCCTGATCATCGAAAATCTCAAAGTCACTGGATCCCGGCCTGCGCCGGGATGACGTTTTAGATGCCAGCGGCCTTTATATCGTCGTCCCGGCGCAGGCCGGGACCCAGCGTCTTTTGTTGAATGCAGGGACTTTTGGGCTTAACTGACTGGCATTGCCCTGGCCAGCGCATTTTTTAAACGCCAAGACAATTCGCAGGGCGCGCATTGTCGTGCTCCGTGGTGTGCGCTGCATTGCGCACGAGTTAAGCTTCATGACGACCCTCACCAGAACCCCAGAGACTTTTGATTACGTGATCGTCGGCGCAGGCGCCGCTGGCGCCATTCTGGCCCACCGGCTGAGCGAAGACCGGCGA
>JBEDGK010000115.1:0-8866 GCA_041174665.1 Pseudomonadota bacterium | reverse complement strand
GCTGGATGGTTATTCATCGCAGTATGTCGGGATCACCGTCAATCACGAAATACATCTCCAGAATTTCCGCGCCAAGACCTCGCATGATGAGAAGCGTGCCTATTTTCATGGTGTTCAGGCGGGAACGGTCACCGTCAAGGCAATGGACAGGGCGATCATGCAGTCAGCAGCCTCAGTGGCGCGTGCGCATGAGGATGCTGCAAAGACTGGCCATATCATCGGCGAGGGCGATTCGGTCGCTTTAACCAAAGGGAATTTGAGGAACAACGACGTCAAACCCCTGAGCTGGGAACAGCTGGTCTCACGTCGTATGGTGGAGCCTGTGGCCCTCACGCGCGGACAGATCGAGAAAGCCTTTGCAGGCACGCGTGCGGCGGGCGCTGACAAGGCAGCCGCTGACAAGCCGGATGAGGTGGCGCTGCAATTTCATGTGGCACTTGCCAGTCTTCCGCAGATTGGTCGCAATCTGCTTGGCGATGAGGGCTGGCGATTACTGGTCGCGAACATGCGCGACAGTCAGGCGCTAGTCATTAGCGAGAGTGGGCCTTTGTTCAAGATGATGTACGAGAGCCAGCGTATGGTTGAGGATTTGCCTTTCTCGCTCAAGCAGGACGGCAAATCCATCACGCTTCGATCGATCGCTTACGACAAAGGATTGTTGGTACCGGGCTATCCGGTGAGCACGAGCGCGCATGTGCTTATCGTGGACAGTGCGACACCACTTGATCCGGCGAGGCCCTTTGAGCTCAACTTTCGTATCGGCCGCCGCTTCGGCACCTTCCCGAACCAGATCGCCTATGCCGAGTTCGCCATGCCGTACCGTTTCCAAGGCTGGCGTGTCGGCGTCTCGAACCTGCTCGACGCTGACTGGGTCGAGGCCTGGGGCAAGCGCAGTGTCGAAATTGCCGTGCTGCTGGCTGGACTGGTGGTGCTGGGCATCGCACTGCTGCGGCAGAGCATGATGGCAGCCTCCCCACGACGCCTGAAAATTTTTCGCATCGCCTATCTTTTGTTCACACTGGGCTTTATCGGATGGTACGCACAAGGACAGCTGAGTATCGTGAACATCACCGCATCCGTCGATGCACTCGTGACAGGGAATGACCTGAGCTTCCTGCTGACCGATCCAATGACGGTCATTTTGTGGATCTTTGTGGGCTTTACCTTGCTGATCTGGGGGCGCGGCACTTTCTGCGGCTGGCTGTGCCCGTTTGGTGCATTTCAGGAGCTGGTCAGCCTGGTCACTGCGCGCCTGGGTCTCAAGCGGCGGCGCCTGCGCGGTAGCATTGACCGCAAGCTGAAATGGCTGAAATATCTCGTGCTGACGGGTGTGCTGGCGACGATTTGGCTCGTACCAAGCTCGACCGAGCTGGCCGTCGAGGTCGAGCCATTCAAGACCGCGATCAGCTTGTACTTTGCGCGTGATTGGCCTTATGTTGCCTGGGCTGTCGGGATGCTGGCGCTGAGCGTCTTTGTCTATCGCGGCTATTGCCGATATATTTGCCCGCTGGGCGCGGCGCTCGCCGTATTCAATCCCTTGCGCCGCTGGGGCTGGATTGCTCGCCGCGATGCCTGCGGTACGCCGTGCCAGACCTGCAGACATCGCTGCGAGTTCCAGTCGATCACGCCAGCCGGCAAGGTCGCCTACAGCGAGTGCTTTCAGTGCCTTGATTGCGTGGCGATCTATCATGACGATACGCAGTGTTTGCCGCTGATACAAGAGCGCAAGCGCAAGGTCATACACCTTCACGAAGAAAGGATCGCCGCATGAATCCGACACGAAGACAGTACCTCCGACTCGGCATGGGTCTTGGCGTCCTTGCAGCGTATCCGTCGCTGTCAGCGGCGGTGGTAGATTCAGCGATGCGGGATGCGGCGGCGCGCATCAATTGGCGAGAGCGATCGCTGATCGGTTTTGGTACCACGCTCTGGCTGCGTGCTGGTGACGCCAGCGCTGACAAGGCCGAGGCCGCGCTTGAGCAGTCGGTGAAGCTACTGCGGCAGATCGAAGCGCAGATGAGCCTGTTTGATGAGCACAGCGCGATCAGCCGTTTGAATCGCAGCGGCGAACTTCGCAAGCCTTCGATTCAAATGCGCAAAGTGATCGATCTGTCATCGAAAATTTCCTCCGGCAGTGGCGGTGCGTTTGATATCACCATGCAACCCTTGTGGACCGCATGGGCGCGTGCGCAGGCTGAGTCTCGTCTGCCGACGGAACGCGAGCTCCAGCTTGCGCGAGAGCGGGTGAACTGGCGCGCACTGGAAGTCAGTGATGCTCGCATTCTGCTGAAGAAGGGCATGTCGCTGTCGATGAATGGCATTGCGCAAGGTTTTGCAGCAGACGCACTACGCGCGCAGATGCAGGTAATGGGCATACAGCATGCGATGCTCGATACCGGCGAGACGGCAGTACTCGGCATGGCACCCGGTGGATCGCCTTGGCGCTTCGGTATTGAAGACGCGCACATCAAACAAACCACGCCATCGCAGGCGGCGACAGTACCCGGCGGCTATGCGCTGGCGACCTCGTCCGATGCGCACACCACCTTCACCGACGATCGGGTACATCACCATATTCTCGATCCACGTACCGGCGATTCACCTCAATGGTGGTCCTCGGTGACCGTCATGGCGAAAAGTGCGGCACTGGCCGATGGTCTGACCAAGGTGTTTTTCATGCTGCCGCCGCAGCGGATACAGCAGGCTGCGAAGCACTGGCATGTCGCCGTCATCTTGCAGGACAAGCAGGGCCGCTGGCGTCGAGTCAGCGCATAACGTCCGCCTGTCGTAGACTGCGGTAATGAAGCGAAAATCACTTTCAGTCCTGCTGTCCCTGTTAGGCCTTTGCGGTGTCCTCCCCGCGCACGCCGAATGGAAGCTGATCGATCTTACCGATGAGGCAGCCTTCTATGTGGAAGAGTTTTTCGAACCGGGACCGCCCGCGAGAGTATGGGAGGTAGTGGACTACCGGCAGCCCGGCGCTTCCGGCATGCGCTCTGCTCGGGTGCTGTGGGAGATCGACTGCGCGCAAAGCCGGGTGCGCACACTGATCGTCTCGTCGCACCCGAATCGCATGGGCATGGGCGAAGCGATCAGTGTTGATCGGACGCCGGGCGCCTGGACCCTGCCACCGGAGGATTCGCCGCTGGAGTCAGTGTTTATTCTTGCCTGCGGCGCCGAGCCGGTCTTCGGCCCGAAAACCTGAGAAAGTGGCTGCAACAGGGTTTTCGCCTGTTCCGATGAATTGTCGATTTGGTAAATCGGTCGACTTTTTCAATATCATTTGCCGTCCTTCGCGTTGTTGCCACCATTTTTCGGGCGATTCCCGGCTAGAATGCGCGAATAATAAAAATACATAATAAAAACAAAACACCAGTCGCGGCAAAGATACTCGTCACGGCGAAGAGGAGCGTACTTGAAGATCAGTTTTCTGCGGCTGTGGCCGTCCAGCCCGCACAGCAAGATCGAGCCCATACTGTTCGAGTGGTTCACGCTGACCGGCATGTTCCTGTTCGCAGCCTGGCTGCTTGGCCTCAAAGGTGTATGGCAGCTCCTGCTGCAGTCTGACCCGACCGGCATCACCTTCATCATCATCATCATCTTTTGCGTGGCCACGCTCTGGTGTGGAACGCGTAGTCGTGAGCTGGATCGCCAGCGTCAAAGCCTCGAACATCAGATATCCAACTACGGTAGTGCGCCGGCCGAGGGCTCTTGGGCCCATGCGTACTGGGATGCGTTGCGATCGAACCCGCGCGACTCGGGCGCGCCGATGGACCTTCTGACCGAAAAGACGCACGGCTGCCACAGTACTGCATGGTGGGTGAATGGCCTGCAGCTCAAGCTCGGCTTGCTCGGCAAGGTCATTGGTTTCTCGATGCTGGCGATGCAGATTGGTCATATGCAAAGCTTCGATCAGTCACAGGCGCAAGAGATGCTGCGCGACCTGACCACGGGTCTGGGCGTAGCACTGCTGACGACGATGGTCGGTCTGGTGGCAAACATCCTGTTGGGCTTGCAGCTGACTCGGCTGGATCGTTTCGCGGATGATTTTGTCGCGCGTGCGCAGACGCACGGGTTGAAGATCAAGGCATCGGATTGACGACAGAACGAGGGATATCCGATGCGCAATCGCCGTAAATCACGGGAGCAGGAAGTCGACCCGATGTATGACATGTTGTTCAACATGCTCATCGCGTTCGTGTTCTGCTTCATCATCGCGTTCATATCGATCAATCCCAAGGCCGAGAAGAGTGGAGATATCCCGGCGAAGGCGGAATTCATCATCACCCTGTCTTGGCCGGACAATGACCCGAATGATCTCGATCTGTGGACGCAGGGCCCGTCGGGGGAGGTGGTCTGGTTCCGCAATCGTGAAGCGGGTCTGATGCACCTCGACCGGGATGATCGCGGCAGCTCGAACAACACCATCATGATCAACGGCAAGAAGGTGGTGAACCCACTGCGGCAAGAGGTGACCACGATACGCAGCATCGTGCCTGGTGAGTACGTAGCTAACGTTCATTATTACGAAACCAAGGATGCCGTATCTGGAGAGTCCCGCACCGGCCAGCCGGTTGAGGCAACACTAACGGTTATTAAGGTCAACCCCAAGGCCGAGGTGGTTTTCTACGGACAGGCGACCCTCGAGGGGCGCGGCAAGGAAGCTACCATGGTCCGTTTCACAGTGGATCCCAATGGCGGTGTATCCAACGTCAATACTATTCCCAAGTCTCTGGCAAAGTCGATCACATGACACTTACTCTGATCATCGCGTTTGCGATATTTGTTTTTCTGTTTGCACTAGCCATTGTTTTCTCGGGCTGGCCGCGCTGGCTCAAGGGCATGCTGACACTGGGAGTCGTCGCGTTTTATTTCTACGGTTATCAGGCTGTGTTCAGCCTGCTGGGTAACCCTAGCGCTGATCCCGTGCCGCCGCGCTTCTTGCTGATCGCAGCGGTCGTCGAAGAGCCGCGTCCCAAATACGAAGGCGCAGTCTATTTGTGGCTGACGCCGATCGAAGAGGGTAAGCAGGCGCTGGAACCGCGCGCCTACAAGTTACCCTACATGCGCGCGCTGCACGAGAAGATCAATGAAGGTATGCGCAAAGGCCGTCAAGGCGTGAGCCAGATGGGTGTGGCCGAGCCCAAGGTAGGTACCGGCAAGGGGCCAAGCTGGCTGAATCCCGGCAAGGACGAGCAGGAGATCAAGATCATGGATCTGCCGGCGCCGCAGGTTCCGGAAAAATAAGATGCGTACATTGTTTATTCTCTGCTTGCTTGCGAGCATGCTGGTTGGCTGCAGCAAGCCCGCGCATGAAAATCCTTTCTTTCCCTTACAAGAGGGAAGGAGTTGGACCTACAAGGTCGAGATCACCTACGACGACCCCGATAGTCGCGTTGATTCCTCGACGCTGACGCTGACTAACAGAGGTCCGGTCATGCTTAACGGCGCCGAGGCCTGGCGACGCCGCAGCGATACCGGCAACGAGTACTGGTTGCGAACCGATGAGAACGGCGTGTACCGTGTAGCGAGCCGCACCCCAGTAGACAAATCCGCCATTCTGGATCGCGCACCCCGTACGGTGATCCCGGCGAAGTTGACGCCGGAGGCGAAATGGTCGGTGAGCACGATGCCGCATTTTCTTCGTCGTCGCAATGAATGGCCGCCGGAATTCAAGTACGTCGACAAATTCCGTAACCTCGCCATGGATTACTCCGTCGAGGCCACCGAACAGAAAGTGAGTGTCCCCGCGGGCGAGTTCAGCGGTTGCGTGCAATTGAAGGGTGTCAGTCAGCTGATGCTCTGGGTCGAGAGCGAGATGCGCTACAAAGAGGTGCCCATGATCAGCCTGGAATGGTACTGTCCGAACGCAGGTTTGGTGCAGCTCGAGCGTCGCGAGCCGACGACCGCACGTTTTTTTCAGGGAGGCGTGATGCGCATGACGCTGCTTAAGACAAATTGAATGATCTGCTCGAACGAACGATTCACGGGTTGATGCGTTCATTCTTTTGGCAGCGTGTGAAGCATGTGCCTCACTGAACTGAGCAATTTTCAAGTTCGATGCATATGCACCATGTGCGTCACTAAAACGAACGATTTTCCACTTCGATGCAGCGTAAGTTTCAGGTAAGATCAAAGTAAGTTCATAGTAAGTTCATAGTAAGTTCATGGTAAGTTCATCCACGTCCGGCATCATTTTGTAAGGTGTAGGTAAGTTATTTATCTCGCGCGGAAAAATTTTTTTTTCGCCGAAGAAATCAAAAAAATCTCACCAATCAAAAACTAATCGCCTTCTTTTCCGTCGCAAATCGATGCGAGGTAATCGAGCCGTGAGCGATTATTTTTCCCGCGTCGCAGACGGCCATCGCACCGAGCGTAAGTTTCGGGTAAGCCCTTTGCTACTTCCTTCAGAAAATCAAGCGTTTGCAGCACTTTTCAAAAGCGCGGCCTCGGGTCGTCATGCTGCGGACAGGGATCATTTACTGACTCGAAATTCAACTAAAAAAAGTCGGGGTGTGTGAAAGATGACTACGTAGTTCAGTTCAGGTATTCACGGTAATTTTTAAAGCTCAAAATAAACGCTTTTAATAATTAAATTCGCGCCAATTCTTGAAAGTTTTGTTGGTTTGGTCGTTGATTTTTTCACAGTTGCTAGTACTATCATCACGCCTGATTACTTGTAATCACTTGGCGGGTACAAGGCTCATTGGGTTGTTTTTACATTAATAATGTCCTTTCCGGCTTCGACTGGAAAAAACTGATGGAGACGAAATGAAACTCTCAACCAAACTCATGACTTCTGCAGTAATGCTGGCGGCTGCCCAGTTTGCTGCTGCGAATGATTGGGGTGTCTACGGTGGTGACACGGGTAACACTCGTTACAGCACCGCCAATCAGATCACGCCGGCCAACGTAGGTGGCCTGCAGGTCAAGTGGGCACTGCAATTGGGTACGAATCGTTCGCAGGAATCGACCCCGATCTTAGTGGGCGACACACTGTACGTGACTTCTTCGTATGGCCCGAAGAATGTTTTTGCGGTCAACGCAAAGACGGGCGAGAAGAAGTGGCAGTATCAGCCTGAACTGCCAAAGAACGTTGACCAGTTCGCCTGCTGCGACGTGGACAACCGCGGCGTAGCTCATGCGGGCGGCAAGATTTTCGTCGGCCGTCTCGATGCCAAGCTGACCGCACTCGATGCGAAGACCGGTAAAGAACTGTGGACCTCGACTGTCGTCGACTACACGCAGGGTTCCGCCATCACTTCCCCGCCCACGATCGCCAAGAACCTCGTGATCACCGGTTACGCAGGTGGTGAGTATGGCGTGCGTGGCGCTCTGGTTGCGTTTGACCAGGCCACTGGTAAGGAAGTCTGGCGCACCCACACCGTGCCTCTGGCTGGTGAAAAAGGCGGCGACACCTGGAAGGGCGACTCCGGCAAGCATGGCGGTGGCGCAGCTTGGTTCGTCGGTTCGTATGATCCGAAGCTGAACCTCATTTACTACGGCACCTCCAACCCGGCACCTTGGTCGGCTGCGGTGCGTGGCAATGACAGCTCCGAGATCGGCAAGTTCACCAACCTGTACACTGCCTCGGTGGTCGCTCTGAATCCCGATACGGGCAACATCCAGTGGCACTATCAGTTCACTCCGCACGATGCATGGGACTATGACGGCGTGAACGAACTGGTGTTCGCTGATCTGCCGATCGATGGCAAGACAACCCCGGTGATCATGCAGGCAAACCGTAATGGTTTCTTCTACGTGCTCGACCGTGCGAACGGCAAGCTGCTCTCGGCGAAGCCTTTCGTTGATGGCGTGAACTGGGCAACTGGCGTTGACCTGAAGACCGGCATGCCGATCGAGGCTCCGGGCAACAAAATGCGCCCTGGCTTCAAGCGCAAAGCAAGCAATGTCTGCCCGAACCTGATCGGTGGCAAGAACTGGATGCCGATGAGCTACAACAAGCAGACTGGTCTGGTCTACATCCCGACTATCAACCTGTGCATGGACATGGAAGCGATTCAGGAAGACTACAAGCGTGGTCAGTTCTACCTGTCCGTCAACTTTGACCTTGGCAAGTGGGGCCCAGGCGGCCATGGCGGCGGTCTGAAGGCATGGGATCCTGTCAAGCAGAAGGAAGTCTGGTTCTTCAAAGAGCAACTGCCTTTCAACGGCGGCACGATGACGACCTCTTCGGGTCTGGTGTTCGCTGGCGACATCAAGGGTATCTTCCGCGCATTTGACGGCAAGACCGGCAAAGAGCTCTGGAAGTTCAACACCGGCTCAGGCATCACTGCAGCACCAATGACTTACACCATCGATGGCAAGCAGTACGTCGCTGTGGTGTCGGGTCGTACGCAGTCGATTCCTGCGTTCTTCGGCGACATCGGCCAGAAGATGGTTGATGCCAGCCCTGAAGGCGGCACGTTGTTCGTTTTTGCACTTAACTAATTCGGAGTGGATGTAATGCCCAAGTCGCTTGTCACGCATGGCAAAGTCGCGTTAAAGACTGCTGTTGTGTTCGCCGGTTTGCTATCGATGTCGATAGCTTCTGCAGATACGTTGAAGGTCTGCTCTGATCCCGACAATCTGCCTTTCAGCAAGGCTGAGGGACCCGATAAAGGCCTCTATATCGAACTTGCAGAAATGGTGGGCAAGCGCTTGGGCAGCTCCGTTGAGTATGTTTGGTGGTTGACTCACAACCAGCGTCGCGCCATCCGCAACACCATGGATGGCTGCGATGCGTATTTTGCTCTTCCCGCGACTGCTGACTACAAGGTCAGGGGTACGGACAGGAGCCGCGCATTCATGGATGTCGGCTTTGCTCTGATAGGGCCGGCATCTTTCAAGTTCGGGTCGCTTAACG
>JBEDGK010000114.1:0-12327 GCA_041174665.1 Pseudomonadota bacterium | reverse complement strand
ACATTGCGGTTCGCATTGATGAGTAGACTTCCTACCTGAGGTTTGAGTCGTTGCAGTGTCGCGCCGGCCAATGTGGAATCGCTCAATGGCTGCAATCCCTTGTCGAGATGACCCATGCGTTTGCCCAAACCTCCGGCTAGCAGCAGCCCGGTAATCTGTCCTCGAGGAATACTGTCTTGCATATCAGGCCTTAGCCGAATGCCTCGGGCAGGGTAAGTATCTTGCCCGTATCAGAGGCGTCATAGCCGGGCAATTGATTAACCGCGTCGCGGAAGCTGCTCGAGCAGAGCACCGCGACTAGTTGCTTCATCTGCGGTTGTTCCAGCGTCTCTGCCTTGACCGCAAAGAAATAGCGCTCTCGCACCAGCGGGATGAAATCCAGCTTGAATCGCTCCGCCGCTGTCTGCACGCCAAAGCCGACGTCCGCCATGCCGCTGGCGATGAACGCGGCCACCGCCGAGTGCGTGAACTCCGTGTTCTCGAAACCACTGACCTGCGAGGGCAGGATGCTTTGCCGCTCCAGCAATAATTCAAGCAGGGTGCGCGTGCCTGAACCGGCCTGGCGGTTGACGAAACGCACGTGGTCGCGCGCGAGATCCGTGATAGCCTCAATGCCGAGTGGATTGCCCGGGTTGACGAACAGACCTTGTTCGCGCACCGCGAGATGAATCAGTTTATGCGCCTTGGGATCGAGCCAGCGCCGGTAGCGCTCCATCGTCAGTGATTCGAATTCGCCGAGCGGCACATGAAAGCCTGCGAGATCGGACTCGCCTCGAGACAGCGCGGCCACCGCATCGCTGCTGTTGCGGTAGCGCAGATCGATCGACAAACCAGATTCGCCGGCCTGCTTGAGGAAGGCAGCTACCGCAAAGCCATGGCTGGCATCAAGCCGGGTTACTGACCCTGTATTCCCCAGGGTTTTACCGAGTTCGGTTTCGAGTTCTGAGGCGAGGCTGTCGAGCGTCGGCGTTAATCGTGCTGCAATGCGGCGATCCGCCCAGATCAATTTTTCGGCTAGTGGCGAGAGCGAGGTGCCGCGGCCTCGCCCAGTCTGCATCAGGCTGTGTCCGAACAGGGATTCCGCCTCGCGCAGCAGACCCCATGCATAGCGATAGGACAAACCAACGGTTTGTGCAGCGCGAGCAATCGAGCCCGTTTCCTCGATGGCGCGCAGCAAAGACAGCAGCACAGCAGTGTCCAGCGCTGTGTTTTCAGCGCGGCGGATTTCCCAGTGCGGACTGATCCTGACCTTGAACATACAGATTGCGTTGACTATTGCAGATTAGAATAGCGACCGACCGGGTCTCCTGCATGAATACAGCGCAGACTGTATCAGAGGGACCGGTACCCGTGCCGGTGGGGGCATAAAATGCCCGCATCGTGCAGCGGCGCTGGCTGGCCATCATCGGGTAAACGTGCATTGTTTCCCTGGGTACTAACCATCAGGAGGAGATATGGGTTTTTTTCGGTTGCCGGATCTGCTGGCAAAAGAGCGCACAATCGCCGGCGCGGGTTTCAACCGGTGGCTCGTGCCGCCTGCGGCATTGGCGATTCACTTGTGTATCGGCATGGCCTACGGCTTCTCGGTATTCTGGAAGCCGTTGGGCGGTGCGTTACTGGGGCCGGACGGCGCGCCGCTACCCTCGTGCGCCGCAGGTGCTGCGAGCTTCGGAGATAAGCTGGCGGGTACCGGGCGTGCCCTGTTTGCTACCGATTGCAACTGGACCCAGTTTGATCTGGGTTGGATGTACACGCTCTTTTTCGTGGTGCTCGGATGCGCTGCAGCGATCTGGGGCGGCTGGCTTGAGCGCGCTGGTCCTCGCAAGGCAGGCTTCGTGTCGGCCGTGTGCTGGTGCGGTGGCTTGTTGATATCGGCACTGGGCGTATACCATCATCAGCTATGGCTGATGTGGCTGGGTTCAGGGCTGATCGGGGGCATCGGGCTCGGGCTAGGTTACATCTCGCCGGTGTCGACGTTGATCAAGTGGTTCCCCGACCGTCGTGGCATGGCCACCGGCATGGCTATCATGGGCTTTGGTGGCGGCGCGATGATTGGCTCGCCTTTGTCGACCTTGCTGATGTCGAAATTCGCCACCCCGGGTGACCCCGGCGTGTGGCAAACCTTTGTAACGCTTGCGGCCATCTATGCGGTTTTCATGTTCGCGGGTGCCTTTAGCTACCGGGTCCCCGCCACCGGCTGGAAGCCTGCGGGCTGGGAACCACCGGAGCCCACTGCATCGAAATCCATGATCGCGATGCATCATGTTCACCTGAAGAATGCGCACAAGACACCGCAATTCTGGTTGTTGTGGGTGATCCTCTGCATGAACGTATCTGCGGGTATCGGCATCATCGGTGCTGCATCACCGATGATGCAAGAGACCTTTGGGGGTGCCTTGATCGGTCAGCCGGACATTGGCTTTGCCGAGCTCAAGCAGAACCCGGATCTGTTGAAAGGTGCCGTGGCCATCGGTGCAGGGTTTGTCGGATTGATCTCGCTGTTCAATATTGCGGGCCGGGTCGTCTGGGCGTCCTCGTCCGACAAGCTCGGCCGTCGTCCAACGTATCTGATTTTTTTCGTGCTGGGCATTGCCATGTACGTGCTCGCGTCGGTGGCGGCAGGCTGGAAATCCTTGGCTATATTCGTGGCATGCTTCTGCGTGATCGCCTCGATGTATGGCGGAGGCTTTGCAACCATACCCGCGTATCTTGCCGATATGTTCGGCACCCAGTTCGTCGGTGCCATTCACGGGCGTTTGCTGACGGCATGGTCCACGGCGGGTATTCTTGGACCGGTGGTGGTCAACTACATGCATGACATCCGCCTGGAGCAGCAAGTGCCCTTTGATCAGATATACGGCCCTATTTTTTATGTGCTGGCTGCCATGCTGGTGGTCGGATTCTTGGCCAATCTGCTGGTCCGTCCGGTCGCAGATCATCATTTCATGTCCGATGCCGAACTCGCCGAGGAGAAGAAGCTGGCCCACGAAAAGACGCTGGCTCCGACAAGCGGGCAAGCCAGCGATCAGGTCAAGGAATCGAATCCTGCCATTCCCGTTCTGGCGTGGATGGCGGTTGGCATCCCGCTTTTGTATGGCATTTGGGTGACGCTGCAAAAGTCTGCGGTGCTGTTCAAATAACGAGCTCGCTGAAGCCCTCTCCAGATTGGTTTAGACTTCGCGGTCTGACCATCAGGAGAGGCAATGGGCATTACCGCAGAAGCAGTCCGCACCGTGTTGTCGGGCGTGATCGACCCCAATACGGACCAAGATATCGTCAGCAGCAAGTCGGCGAAGAACATCCAAGTTGATGGCAATGATGTCGCGCTCGACATTGAACTGGGCTACCCGGCAAAAAGTCAGATCGAGTTGATACGCAGCGCGGCAAGCGCGGCGATCAAATCGCTGCCGGGCGCTGGCAGGGTCAGTGTCAATGTGTTCTCCAGGATTGTCGCGCACTCGGTGCAACGCGGCGTGAAGCTGCTGCCCAATGTTCGTAACATCATTGCGGTGGCATCGGGCAAGGGCGGAGTAGGCAAGTCCACCACGGCCGCCAATCTGGCGCTGGCGCTAGCCGCAGAGGGCGCAACGGTGGGGCTGCTCGACGCGGACATTTACGGCCCGTCACAGCCGATGATGATGGGCGTGTCTGGCAAGCCTGAATCACACGACGGAAAGACCATGGAGCCGCTGCAGGCACATGGACTGCAGATAGCCTCGATTGGTTTCATGATTGATCCTGATCAGCCCATGGTCTGGAGAGGCCCCATGGTCACGCAGGCATTGCAGCAGCTGCTGGAGCTGACTAACTGGCAGGATCTGGATTATCTGGTAGTCGACATGCCCCCGGGAACTGGTGATATTCAGTTGACGCTGTCTCAGAAGGTGCCCGTGACGGGCGCCGTGATCGTGACGACGCCGCAGGATATCGCCCTGCTGGATGCGCGCAAAGGGTTGAAGATGTTCGAGAAGGTGGGTATTCCCATTCTCGGCATCGTCGAAAACATGAGTATGCATGTGTGCAGCCAATGCGGTCATGCCGAGGCTATTTTCGGTGAGGGGGGCGGCGAGAAAATGTGCGCTGATTTCGGTGTCGATTTTCTTGGCAAACTGCCTCTGGCCATGACCATTCGTGAGCAATCCGATTCCGGCAAGCCGCCCGTGGTTGCGGAGCCTGACGGCACGGTGGCACAGCTTTACAAACA
Source organism: Pseudomonadota bacterium (assembly GCA_041174665.1). GTDB lineage: Bacteria > Pseudomonadota > Gammaproteobacteria > Burkholderiales > Burkholderiaceae_D > Pernthalerella. Next base: position 8,123 of record JBEDGK010000114.1, on the reverse strand, counting down.
GATTGCGCGCAAGGTGGCGGTCAGCGTAGCGGAGAAGGCCAAGGACATGTCGAGCAAATTTCCCTCGATTGTGGTCAAGAACGATTGATCCCGCGTCGGGCCCGTGGTCGCTCACGTCGACCGCCGGGTGCGCATCAGTGCAGCCGCGGAGGCTTGGGCGGTGGAGCACCATCCGGCTCGGCGCCGGCCTTGCGTTTGAGAGACCCTGCGGATGCGGTGTGTGCTTGTCGTGCCTGCACGCACCACTCCCTCGCATCCAAGACGTCTTGCGGCGTGAATGGGAACAAGACCGTCTCGGCATCGGCAGAATGTTCCTCCAGCCAGTCTTGCCAGTACCCCGCGAATGCCCGGTCAAGTAGCTGAAATCGCTGCGTGACGCTGCCGCTGTCTGGCGCGCGACCCGCGTCCTCGACAGCGCGTTGCCAGCAACTGGCCATGGATCTGCACATGTCGGCGGGCAGCCCGGTGGCATTCACCATGGCCTGCGTCAGCACCGGCACAGCCACTGGTCGCAGGCCGGTCCTTCCTTCGAGCTTGCGCAGAAAATTCGTCGGCTGCGTGATCATCATCCGCCACTCGGTGCGTTGCGCGGAGAGATCGGCACGCAGTTTTTTTGTGCAATCATGCAAAAGACTCTTGGGCAGTGTCAGGAAATGACCGAGATCGATGTTGATCTGATCTAGCTTGCAGAACAAGGTGTTGGCCATCAGCCGTGAAACTGCGGTCGGATCGAGAGCCGCGCTGCTGTTCGATTGTTTGAGAATGATATTCATAGCTTCGGCCCACGTATCGACCATCAGGCGGACCAGCGCATCTGGGATCCCTGTACCTTCGCGCAATCGGCGTTGCATGTCGGGCACGATATCACCATCCTCGACCAGCTCATGGATGCTCGTGAAAAATTCTGCGGACAGGCAGTGGCTGAGTGAATGATGCAAGGCTTCTAGCTGTGACTCTGCCAAAACAACCATTCTGCGGCGCCGCTCAGTCATTACCTCTGGAATCTTTGCCACGTAGTGAGGCGGCGTCGTTACCTGATCGCGCTGAAGCGTTGCTGCCGGTATCAGCGGTTGATGAGGGTCGCGCTCTTTGTCTGATGTGTCGTTATCGGTTTTGGGTGAGCCACGCAAGAAACGTAACAAGATATGTGCCGTCTCGGCAGCGATTTGTGCTTCGGACAAGGAATCGCTCTCACGACCCAGACTGGCCAGTGCCGGCATGGCGTCGTGCAAAATAGCGATAAAAATGCCGCGTGACGATAGCGCTACTGAATCTGCCACGTGCTCGGTAAGCTCGGTCAGCAGGCGCGCCGGGCCGCCTCCATCGGGCATGACCAGCATACGTTCGAATGTGTCACTACAGGATGCCGTTAGCAGATCAAGAATGTTGCGATCCTTTGCTGTACTGGCCAGTGACCAGTAAAAACGTAGAGCGGGATCGAGTCGCACACCCTCGTCAAGAAGCAGTGCAAGTTGCTCGGTACGCTCCAGCGTGACAGCATCCAACAGGGTGTCTTCAAGGTCGAAGTTTGCGATGGGGAGGATTCGGTGACAATCCAACAGCAGCTTGAGCATCTGAGCATCAGCACCATAAATCACGGAATGGTTCAGGATCTGCTGATTGAGCACAGCATATAAGTTACCTTCGTGTTTGCAATGCGAAAGCAGTATCTCCAGCGTGGCAGGATCTCCGCATTGGACGGCTTTTAGCAGTGAATTTCCGTCACCCGTAAGTATTTGTGCGCCATGCTGCAGTAGCAGCTGAACCGACTGAGAATTACCGCTGGCTATGGCAATATTCAATGGTGTGAGAGTTCCATCGCTTAATCCGGATTTTTCACCGAAGCTCTGGCACAGCTGATTATGATGAGTGCCCGTCGCGGAGTCGTTACAGGCGAGATCTCGCCGCAGCAGGGCTTCCAGGGCAGCCGACGATCGGGACATGGCCGCGTAATGAAGCGCTGTCCAGCCACCAATATCGGTGGCATCGGGTTGCATATCATATGCGTCCATCAGCAGCTCCATCATGGGCGCATTGCCATGAACAGCCGTATGCATGAGCAAGTCAAACCCGCAGCAATCCGGATCGGGTAATAGCACCCCCTGGGCGATCAGTGCCCGAGCAATGCGCAAAGAGTCTCTCGCGACCGCCATCTCGATGAGGTTTTTGTTGTGCTCGTCGACGATATTGATATCAGCACCTTCGGCAAGCGCTGCATGCATCAGGCTGACGAAATCATTTTCGCTCGCATGTATGACAGCATCGACCAATTTTTTATTGGGTGTCCCGTAACGTAGCACGTCATTTTTGCGCGGCGCAGAATGAACGGGCGGATGTTGGACTGGTGGAGCTGGATGACGAACATTCATGGTAGGGTACACAACGGCTCCTCGGCAAGGGATAGTTGGCGACTTTGTTCAACAGTTCAGTAACGATAAACTGTCAGCATGTGCAGCGGGACAAGGGTCAAAGTCGGACCGGCTATCAGTTGCGGAAAGAGACAAAGCGTTCCGCTTTCCTGTGTCGGCAAGCGTGACTCGATTGAGCCTGAACAAAGCAGGCTCACTGCGAGCAGGGATACGTGCTAAGGCAGTCATCCCGCGATGCGGCTGAACCCGATTGACACCGCTTCGCGGCTGAGTTCAGCTGTGCGGCTATAGGCCAAAGAGCAAGGAGGCGCGTGTCTTCACATATGCGCCCTCGGTAGCGTGATGCGCTGAAGAAGTGAGCTGGCGTGCAATGAATTGAGGATGCTGTATGGCTGCTTGTGCGATATCGTTCGTGGTGCTCATGGTATGCCTCGTATTGTTATCTTCTCCCCAGCACTTGGGCGCTATGGATCAGTCACTAGCCATTATTTTTTCTAGTGCTTCCTGCTGCTCCAACCATTCGCCTTCTAGCTGCGCCAGCATTTTTTTACAGGTTATCTGTTCTTCCAGTAGCTGTTTTAATTCATCCTTGCGGCTGGCATCGTAAATTTCACTGTCCGCGAGTGTTTGCTCGACGCTCGCCAGCCTGGCGCTGAGCGGTTCCATCTGAGACTCCAGCTTACGCAGCCTTGCCTCGATAGGTTTTTTCAGAGCGGACATTCGCTGGCGTTCCTGCGCCTCCATTCGTTTTTGTTCGCGCCGATCCATCGCAGGGTGGGGTGCATCATTGTCTGGCGACACCGCAGACGGGGCATTCGCCGACAGCCGAGTCTGAAACAGCCAGTCTTTGTAATCATCCAGATCACCATCAAAAGGCTGCAACCTGCCATCGGCAACGATCATGAATTCATCGGTGGTCGCCCGCAGCAGATGTCGGTCATGCGACACCAGCAGCACCGTTCCATCAAATTGCGCGAGCGCTTCGGTCAACGCCTCGCGTGTCTCAAGATCCAGATGGTTGGTGGGCTCATCCAGCAGCAGCAGGTTGGGGCGCTGCCAGACAATCAGCGCTAGCGCTAGCCTGGCTTTCTCACCGCCAGAAAAGGGGGCGATCGGACTTTTGACCATCTCGCCAGGAAAATTGAAGCTTCCCAAAAAGTCGCGCAGCTCTTGCTCGCGTACATCGGGCGCGATGCGGGTCAGGTGGAGTAGCGGGCTGTCGTCCGGTCGTAACATTTCCAACTGATGCTGTGCGAAATAGCCGATCGCCAGGCCTTTGCCCAGTCGTGCGATGCCATGTAACGGTGGTACATCGCCCGCAATCGTTTTGATCAGTGTCGATTTACCAGCGCCATTCGCGCCCAGTAAGCCGATGCGCTGCCCGGCAGTGAGCGAGAAACTGATCCCGGAGACGATGATTTTGTCTTTGCCATCCGCATCGTGATAGCCGGCATCGACGCTGTCCAGCAACAGTAAGGGATTGGGCGCTCTTTCAGGCTCACGGAATTCGAAAGAAAACTCGGCAGCTGCCCGCAGCGGAGCGAGTTCTTCCATTTTGGCGAGCGCCTTGATACGGCTTTGCGCCTGTTTGGCCTTGGTGGCCTTGGCCTTGAAACGGTCAATGAAGGATTGCAGATGTGCGCGTTTGCGCTGCTGCTTGTCGAGCATGGCTTGCGCGAGCTCCAGCTGCGCGGCGCGCTGCCGCTCAAACGCGCTGTAGTTGCCGGAGTAGCGTTTCAGCTTGCGTTCATCAATGTGAACGATGACGTTTGTCACGCCATCCAGAAAATCGCGGTCATGCGAGATCACGATCAGCGTGCCAGCATAGCGCTTGAGCCAGTCTTCCAGCCAGAGGATGGCATCCAGGTCGAGGTGGTTCGTCGGTTCATCCAGCAGCAGCAGATCGGAAGGACAGATCAGCGCTTGGGCTAGATTGAGCCGCATGCGCCATCCGCCAGAAAAACTCGATACGGGCAGCATCATCTGCTGATGGCTGAAGCCCAGTCCCGTCAGTAATTGTTCGGCACGCGAACGCACGGTATACGCGCCCGCGTCCGCCAGGTGTGCGTGAAGCTCGGCGATACGCTGCCCTTCGGTGTCACTGCCGTCGATCAGCGCGAGTTCGCGTTCCAGGATTCGCAGCGTTGCATCGCCATCGATTGCGTATTCAACCGCCGGCCGGTCAAGCGCTGGCGTCTCTTGCGCGACATGCGCGACCCGCCAGCTGCGTGGGAAATCCAGACTGCCCTGGTCGGGATGCAGCTCGTCGCGCAGCATCGCAAATAGCGTCGATTTGCCCGAGCCGTTCGAGCCGATCAGACCGATTTTTTCACCGGGATTGAGCGTCAGCTCGGCGCTCTCGAACAGCGGCTTGGTGCCGCGCATCAGGCTGAGTTGTGAGAGGCGGATCATGGGGAGGTGAAGGCAGAGAAATCGGTAGCGGATCGTACTCGCGCGGCGTTCAAGGAGCGCAAGGTCATACCATTGTCATCATGAAGAAGGCCGGAGTCCATTGTCGCTGTCGTCATTCACAGCTGATCCGCCGTCAGCAGAAACACCGAACCATCACCAGCGCTTGTCGATAACCAGGTCAGCTCAAGCTCCGGAAACGCTTCCTCGGCATGTGCATACTCATTCCCGATCTCGATCACCAGCACCCCACTGCTGCTCAAGCGCTCTTTGGCGCCGGCGATGATACGCCGAACAATATCCATGCCATCTTTGCCACCGGCCAGCGCCATGCGTGGCTCTGCACGATACTCGGCGGGCAGAACATTCATCGATTCGCTGTTCACATACGGCGGGTTGCTGATGATAAGGTCGTATTTTTTTGCGGGCAGTTTCGCATACAGATCGGATTCATACAAAGACACACGCTCCTGCAGCTGGTAATCGTTCACATTTTGACGGGCGACCTCAAGTGCCTCTTTGGACAGATCCACTGCATCGATCTTCGCATGCGGAAAAGCATCCGCCAGCATGATGGCCAGACAACCCGACCCCGTGCACAGCTCGAGCACAGTCGCTACTGCCCAGGGATCGGTAATCCATGGCTGAAACTGTTCGGGAATCAGCTCTGCGATAAACGAGCGAGGAACGATGACCCGCTCATCGACATAAAACCGGTAATCGCCGAGATAAGCCTCGTTGGTCAGATAGGCAGCAGGCAGCCGTTCCGAGCAGCGGCGCTCGATCAGCGCCAGCAACGACTCCATTTCGTGCGGCAGCAGCTTGGCATCCAGAAAGGGCTCCAGCTTGTCCAGCGGCAGTTTCAGCGTGTGCAGCAGCAAATACGCAGCCTCGTCAAAGGCATTGCTGCTGCCGTGGCCAAAGAACAGGCCTTCGGTGTTGAATCGGGTGACAGCATGGCGCAGCAGGTCGCGCAGGGTGTGGAAGGGTTGGTGCATTGCGACAGGCCCGGTACATGGGGCAGGTGGGTTCCGAAACTGCAAGGATACCGGATCGCCGTGGTCAGGCGGCAATCCGGTGAGGACACCGATCTTTGCTCGCTATGCGATACGAAACTCAATCATGATCATGAGTCGGTTTTTTCTGCCTCCGTATTTTGGTTGACAGCTTTTTCGGGGTTGATCAGTTCCAGTAGTGCGTTGCGTCCTTCATCGGTGCGAACCTTATTGAACATCTCCTCGGTGATCGTGAAAGTCAGACCCCGCAGCCAGGTGCTCAGGTGCCCGGGACTGAGATCGGCCATCAGCGGCAAGATGCTTCCGCCATGTGAATCAAGCAAGGGTTGAAGTTTCAGTCCGGTGTCTAAATATTTTTGAAACCAAAGCAGGCTTCCTGCCTGAAGTATGTTGGTCAGGCGGGCTTTGATTTTCAAGGCGGTTTTCGGCTCTGATTGAAATTTGATCTCCTCGGCCATCTGATCGAAAACATCCAGATGAGCCATTCCAAATTCGAATGCAATAGTGTTACCCAAAAGAGAGGAGTAGCTGACCATGTACGATGGACCGTAGCTGTTTCGTTCCGGCGTAAATTCCGATAAACCTATGATCAACCCAGTATAACGAGCATCATAGCGTGCACTTTGTACAAGCATCAATTCCTTCTCTGGTGGTTTTAGTGTCGGCCACATAAGCTGGATTAGCGCGGAAAATTTTTCGAATGGCAGTTCAAGTGAATAGTAGAATTCGACTGTAATTTTATTTAATAAAGATTTTATTGCCTCGGATTCTCGTAGCAGTTGAGGTATTTGTGATGGATCACAATACGACAGAAAAATCTTGAGAAGATTTTCTGCACGAACATTTTTTTTATGATCAGAGGGCGGCTCTAGATAAGTTGTTAGCCGGGTCACAAAAGTCTCGATATCTGCTGAGACTGCAGGAGCGTAGATAGCTCCCAATTCAGGGTCCTTATGGAAAAGGGGTGTAATATCTTCGTCCAGCGGCTGTTTGCGAGTCAGAGAGCGCTCAACGATGCTTGAGCCTGATTTGTCTTTCAGATTGAATAGAAACGACTTCAAGCCATTGAACCTGCTTGCCAGTGCGCGCACGTCATCTTCGCTGCGCAGGGATGCCCATTTCTCCAGTTGCAGAGGATCTTCGGCGATCGGATAGTCCTTTAGGCAGTGTGAGGCGTCAAGTAAATTTTCAACGAGTAGAGAGAAAATCGTTTGATCTCCTTTGGCCAACGCATGGTCGTAAGCGTTAATGATCGAAATAGGATCATCGTCTGGTTTAAACAGAAAATTAGTCAGACCCGGAGCTTGATTTGGGGCGTCAGAATCAGCTTGCAGTATTGCCACAGTCAGTCCGACTGCGGCAAATCTGCAGCGAGCGTCGGGTTTGGCTCCTGCCTTGAGCAGCATGCGGACTTGTTCCTCACTGCCCTGATCCACTGCGATGTACAGCGGCGTCCGCCCGCTGGCATCCGGTAAATTCAGATATTGTGGCGCGTGCTTCATTAACATGCCCAGCATTTTTTCCATGAATTCAGGCGGTACCGAGATTTGCAGGCAGAGTGTCAGCAGGTTGGCTCCGTACACACAGCCGATACCTTCTGGCTTAGTTTTTAACCCGATGTCGACCGCCATCTGACGTATCGCTTCCAGCCGGATAGACTGTTTTTTACTGGGCAGTGTCGATGCCCATGCACCGTTCTCGGTGTACCCTTTATTGTTCGCACTGTTGCGCTGAGAGATGACTGGCAGCCACAGCATTCCGATATCGTCCGGCGTGAGTAGCTCGGCAGCGGTTTCCCAGTCATGATTGAGGACAGCGGCATGCACTTCAGGCAGGCCTATGCTCAGCCGGTAGCGATGCTGATCCGAACGTTTGTTCCAATCAAAGCCTGATGCTTTTGCATGCCAGCCCACAGGACGGGTTGTCAGCGATGGTGGTGAGTATGATGCGTTATCGTTATTGACCGTGGTGGTGGTCGTGGTGTTTGTCGTGGTGTTTGTCGTGGTATTGGTGGTCGTTGTGGTGACCGGATGGGTCGGATGTGGATCAGTGCGATAAACGCTCATGTTGGCTTCCGGTAAGTGAGTAAGGAGCCAGCTTGGTAACGATTACCGCTTATTCGTTCAGCGCTGTAATTTTGGTGAGGCTGGGAGTCAGTATCAGAGCAGCAGATTTTCCAGCGTTCGACGGTAGATGTTTTTCAGTGGTTCGATCTCTGTCACCGCGACGTGCTCATCGATCTTGTGGATGCTGGCGTTCGTCGGACCGCATTCGACAACCTGCGGACAGATTTGCGCGATGAAACGACCATCGGAGGTACCACCGGTCG
>JBEDGK010000113.1:0-12147 GCA_041174665.1 Pseudomonadota bacterium | reverse complement strand
GCCTTGCTTTCTGAGATGACAAATAAATAGGTCAGCGTTCCCACGTCTAGCATGATTGCCATGATTCGACGCGCATGTTTATCCCCCGGCCAGATCCAGACCGAGAAGGTGAGCATGGCGGAAATCACCACAAAACCAAGCAGAACGCATATCGGATCCAGATGAATCCCGAGACTGTCAGCGCTTGCTGGAAAAGGCGTCCTCGAAAAATAGGCGAGTGCGAACAAACCGATAAGCACACGAATACTAGCTTGCTCGAGCTCGCTGTCTCTTTTCCCAAGCAGAGACCGACAGGTCGCATACAGGGTCTGCCCGAGATGGGCGATCAGCTGCATGCCTGTGCGCGCGATGATTTTACTTTCTTGCTTTTTAGCATTTTCATTGTGATGCACTGAAAGATATCGAGAGCAATGTACCTTTCATTCATGGTCTACCCAAGCATCACGCAAATTTCACAACCTATTATGAGAAAAATTCACAGGCAGTAAACGGATGCATAAATGTTCGAAGATCGAAAAATAAAACGCCCGCGCGAGGGCGGGCGTTTTATCATTGATGAATAAATTTTTTTATTCGATGAAAGCTGTGAGATGCAGATGTATCCCGCATCTCTCTATTCGAAAAATTCCTTGACCTTATCCATCCACGACTTGCTTTGCGGACTGTGTTTCGCACCGCCCGCCTGGGTCAGCTGATCGAATTCGCGCAACAACTCTCTTTGCTTGTCGGTAAGCTTGATCGGTGTCTCGACCAGCACATGACAAAAGAGATCGCCCGGGAAGCCGGATCGCACGCCTTTGATGCCTTTGCCCCGCAATCGAAAAGTCTTGCCGGTCTGCGTTCCTTCGGGCACGGTAAATGACACCTTTCCAGACAGGGTCGGTACCTCGATGTCACCACCCAGCGCCGCCTTCGCAAACGAGATCGGCATTTCACAGTGAAGGTCGTCGCCATCGCGCTGGAATACCGCATGCTGCTTGATGTGAATTTCTACATACAGATCACCGGGCGGGCCACCGTTCATGCCGGGCTCGCCATTACCAGTCGAGCGTATCCGCATACCATCGTCTATGCCCGCAGGTATCTTTACCTCCAGGGTCTTGTTACGCTTCACTCGACCTGAACCAACGCAAGTCGTGCAGGGATCGGGAATCACCTTGCCAGTACCGTGGCATTTAGGGCATGTCTGCTGGATGCTGAAAAAACCTTGCTGCATGCGAACCTGACCATGCCCGCCGCAGGTACCGCAGGTGGCGGGCGACGTGCCGGGTTTCGCGCCCGAGCCATGACAGGTATCGCACTCACTCCAGGACGGCACGCGAATGGTCGTATCGAAACCATTGGCGGCCTGCTCAAGAGTAATGTCGAGGTTGTACCGAAGGTCGGCTCCGCGATAGACCTGCGGGCCACCACGTGAACGCGCACCGGCACCAAAGATATCGCCAAAGATATCGCCGAATGCATCGGAGAAGCCTCCCGCGCCGAATCCGCCGGCACCGCCACCCCCCATATTGGGATCAACCCCCGCATGGCCGAAACGATCATACGCCTCGCGCTTCTGCGGATCGGACAGCATTTCGTAGGCTTCCTTGGCTTCCTTGAATTTATCTTCAGCACCCTTGCTGTCAGGATTTCGATCAGGATGGTATTTCATCGCAAGCTTGCGATAAGCCTTCTTGATCTCATCATCCGACGCATTCTTTGCTACGCCAAGTATTTCGTAAAAATCGCGTTTAGCCATCTTCAAGTATCCAAGCAAAAAACCGGGCAGGAGGCAAACTCGCGCTCCGGCCCGGCAGCGTCTGCACGGCCATGCCGTGCGACGAGGGAAAAATTATTTGTCTTTTACTTCCTTGAAGTCAGCATCGACAACATCATCCTCTGCGGGCTTGGCGCTTGCCTGAGCACCGGAGCCGGCACCAGGCGCACCGGCGCCTGCTGCAGCACCTGCTGCTGCACCTGCCTGCTGCGCCTGCATGTCGGCGTACATCTTCTCGCCCAGCTTCTGCGCGGCCTCTGACAACGCAGCCACTTTCGCATCGATCGCGGCCTTATCGCTGCCCTTGAGCGCTTCTTCGAGATTCTTGATCGCGGCCTCGATTTTTTCCTTTTCACCTGCCTCGAGCTTGTCGCCATGCTCGCTCAGTGCCTTGCGCGTTGAATGCACCAGTGCGTCGCCCTGGTTGTGCGCCTCGGCAAGCTCCTTCAGGCGCTTGTCTTCTTCGGCATTCGCCTCGGCATCACGCACCATGCGCTGGATTTCTTCTTCATTCAGACCAGAGTTGGCCTTGATGGTGATCTTGTTTTCCTTACCGGTGGCCTTGTCTTTCGCGCCAACATGCAAGATGCCGTTGGCATCGATATCGAAGGTCACTTCAATTTGCGGCGTACCACGGGATGAAGGCGGAATACCTTCGAGATTGAATTCGCCCAGGCTCTTGTTGCCCGATGCCATTTCACGCTCACCCTGATAGACCTTGATTGTCACCGCCGGCTGGTTGTCTTCGGCGGTCGAGAACACCTGACTGAACTTGGTCGGTATCGTGGTGTTTTTCTTGATCATCTTGGTCATCACGCCGCCCAGCGTCTCAATGCCGAGCGACAGCGGCGTCACGTCGAGCAGCAACAGGTCTTTGCGTTCACCTGACAGCACCGAGCCCTGGATCGCAGCACCCACTGCCACCGCTTCATCGGGATTGACGTCCTTGCGCGGTTCCTTGCCAAAAAATTCTTTAACCTTCTCCTGTACCTTGGGCATGCGCGTCATGCCACCGACGAGGATGATGTCATCGATCTCGGAGACCTTCACACCTGCGTCCTGGATCGCAGTGCGGCATGGCTCGATGGTTTTGGAGATCAGCTCTTCGACCAGTGCCTCAAGCTTGGCACGCGTAATTTTGAGATTCAGGTGCATCGGCGCGCCATTGGCCATCGCGATGTAGGGCTCGTTGATCTCGGTCTGCTGCGACGAAGATAGCTCGATCTTTGCACGCTCGGCTGATGCCTTGATACGCTGCAGAGCGATCGGGTCTTTGGCCAGATCGACGCCATTGATCTTCTTGAACTCATCGATGATGTAATCGATCAGACGCTGGTCGAAATCTTCGCCACCGAGGAACGTATCGCCGTTAGTGGACAGCACCTCAAATTGCATCTCGCCATCGACATCGGCGATTTCGATAATCGAGATATCGAAAGTACCACCGCCCAAGTCATATACTGCAATCTTGCGATCGCCCTTGCCACTCTTGTCAAGACCGAAAGCCAACGCCGCTGCCGTCGGTTCATTGATGATGCGCTTTACGTCCAGACCGGCGATGCGGCCAGCGTCTTTGGTTGCCTGACGCTGCGAATCATTGAAATAAGCAGGCACCGTGATCACGGCCTCGGTAATTTCTTCGCCGAGATAATCTTCCGCAGTTTTCTTCATCTTGCGCAGTACCTCGGCAGAGATCTGCGGCGGTGCGAGTTTTTTGCCGCGCGCCTCGACCCAGGCATCGCCATTTTCTGCCTTGGTGATCTCGTATGGCATCAGTCCTATATCTTTCTGGACCTCTTTCTCATCATATTTGCGGCCGATCAGTCGCTTGACCGCGAACAGCGTGTTCTTCGGGTTGGTGACCGCCTGACGCTTAGCCGGTGCGCCGACCAGGATCTCACCATCTTCTTGATAAGCGATGATAGAAGGCGTGGTACGCGCGCCCTCGGAGTTTTCAATGACCTTGGGCTGACCGCCCTCCATGATGGCGACGCAGGAATTTGTCGTCCCCAGGTCGATGCCGATAATCTTGCCCATGATGATTTCCCTTCAAAAACTGTCGCTGGTTCAAATCTGTTGATGTCTGATGTTCTGTTGGTTCTGATATGCGGCGCCGCGCCGGGGTTTCAAGCGGGGCAGCGCATTTGAGTCGCCACTCGGTTCGCCGTCCCACTCACTGAGATACCGTGACCAGCGCAGGCCGCAACAAACGGTCGGCGATCATGTAGCCCTTTTGCAGCACGGTTACGATGGTGTTCGCCTCTTGATCGGCGGCCACCATAGAGATCGCCTGATGCTTCATTGGGTCAAGTTTGTCACCTGGCTGAGGATTCACTTCGATCAGACGGTTCTTTTCGAATGCGGCAGACAGTTGCTTGAGCGTCATCTCGACGCCTTCTTTCAGTGACTCGAGCGAGGGCGTCTCGATCTTCAGCGCCATCTCGAGACTATCCTTCGCGGGAAGCAATGCCTCGGCAAAACCTTCGATAGCAAACTTGTGGGCTTTGGCAATGTCCTCCTGCGCGCGGCGCCGGACGTTTTCCATTTCGGCCTTGGCGCGCAAGAAGGCATCCTGCATCTCGCCGGCCTTGGCCTCGGCCTCGGCAAGACGCTGGCCCAGATCCAGCCCGCTGCCCAAGGCCTGCTCGGCTAACTGTTCAGCAAGCTGCTCGGCCTCCGAGGCAGACTGTGTGGCATCCGGTCCGTGTACCTCGGGGATGCGCTGTTCAGGCGAAGGGTTCGGCTGAGCGCCTTGCTGAGCATTCGGCTGTTCACCCTGAGTCATAAAATCTCCAACGAAATCAATGGCTTAAAAAAACACTAAATGTCATATGGGGATCGGCGCCAACTTTTCAAGCGCGGAAACGTCGCCGCTATAAAAAAATCGGGGGCCCTCAGCCCCCGAATCTTCAAGCCGACTGCCCAACTAGTCTGTGGCGCCGAGCTCCAATGCTCGCTGACGACCCACTTGGGCATCGGCCGTGCGGCGCTGCCGTGCGTGAGGGTCCTCCGTGATGGGCCAGCCTCCGCTGTGTTTTTCGACCAGATCAGCCATCGCTTCTATCCACTGGGGGAGTTCATTCAGGCAGGGAATGTAATGAAACTCTTTGCCGCCGGCGTGCAGGAAATCTTCTTTCGCTTCCATCGCAATCTCTTCGAGCGTTTCGAGGCAATCGCCGACAAAACCGGGGCACATCACATCGACGCGTCTGACGCCCTGCTGCCCCAGCGCCTGTAGCGTAGGTGCGGTATAGGGCTGCAGCCACTCTGCCTTGCCGAAGCGTGACTGGAAGGTGACCAGATAATCATCTTTAACCAGCCCCAACACCTCGCCCAGCAAGCGAGCGGTCTTGTAGCACTCGCAATGATAGGGATCGCCCAGCAACAGGGTACGCTTGGGTACGCCGTGGAAACTCATCACCAGTTTGTCTGCCCGGCCGTGCTGCTCCCAATGCGCGCGCACGGTCGCGGCCAGCGACTGGATATAGCCGTTTTCATCGTGGTAGTGCTTGATCAGCCTGAGCTCGGGCGCATTGCGAACTTGTGTGTAATGCGAGAACACTGTGTCGAAAATCGACGCCGTCGTCGTTGCCGAATATTGCGGATAGGCAGGCAGAACAAGGATACGGTCGCAGCCTTCGGCCTTGAGCTGATCAAGCACATGAGGCAGCGCCGGGTTGCCGTATCTCATCGCGACCGCCACGCGCACATCATGCCCGCGAGCACTCAGCACCGATTGCAGCAGCGCCGCCTGGCGCTCGGTGTGCACCTTCAACGGCGATCCCTGCTCAGTCCATATGGATGCATATTTTTCTGCTGACTGTCTGGAACGAAAAGGCAATATGATCCCATTCAGGATGATCCACCAGATCAGCCGAGGAATTTCGACGACGCGCGGATCGGAGAGGAATTGCTTGAGGTAGACCTTCACCGCCGCGGCCGTGGGCGCATCGGGTGTGCCAAGATTTGCCAGCACAACGGCCGTCCGGCTCACGTTACCGTGGCGATGCGAAGGTTCGGGGTTGAAGCCCATCGAGGACTGCCTTTCTGTCAGATCTTGATTGTATGAATGGCGGGTGCCGGGAGCGCCGCGCGCGGGGCGTCGGGCGTCAGGAAGCCAGCAGCTCCCTCGCATGCTTGCGGGTGGTCGCCGTGATTTCCAGGCCGCCGAGCATACGCGCAATTTCCTCGACGCGCTCGGCCGCCGGCAAAGCAAGGATGCGCGAGACGGTGCGACCGTCGGCAATTGTGCCTTTGCTGACCTGAAAATGCTGGGCAGCCTGACTGGCCACTTGGGGAAGATGCGTTACGCAAAGCACCTGCCGATCCTGCCCCAGGCGCTTGAGCAGACGACCGACGACCTCGGCCACGCCGCCGCCGATGCCGCTGTCGACCTCATCGAAAATCAGTGTCGGTGTCGCGGTCGCGCTGGACGCGATCACCGAGATCGCCAGGGCAATGCGCGCCAACTCACCGCCTGACGCGACCTTGGCCAGCGAACGTGGGGTGGTACCCGCATGTCCGGCCACCAGAAATTCCACCTGCTCCAGGCCATGCGCCGAGGGCTCGGCCGCATGCAATGCAATATCAAAACGTCCACCCGACATCGACAGATCCTGCATCGCGGCGGTCACTGCAGACGATAATGACTTTGCCGCCTTGGCGCGTTCCTTCGAGAGTTTTTGTGCGAGCGTGCGATAAGCCTGCGCTAGTTTTTCTTCCTGCGCGCGTAGCGCATCGAGATCGCTGGCGTCGGCCAGCTGTGCGAGTCGCTCGGATAAATTCTGGAACTCTGCCGGCAAGTCATCCGGTGCGACATGAAACTTGCGCGACGCGGAATGGATGGCTTCCAGTCTCGCCTCGACCGTGCGCAGGCGCTCGGGATCGAGCTCTATACGGCCCAGGTAATCATTGAGTGCATAGACAGCCTCTTGCAACTGAATTCGCGCCGGTTCAAGTGCATCAAGAACGGGCTTGAGCTTGTCATCGATGTCGGCCAGTTTGTCGAGCTTCAGACCAATCGATGTCAGTTGCGACAAGATGGGGCTGGACTCTGATTCTGAGAGCATGTCGATCGCTTGTTGCGCGCCCTCGATCAGGCTGGCCGCATGCGACAAGCGGCTGTGCTCGTTGCTGATCTCAGCCCATTCACCAGGACGCACCGCGAGCTTTTCGAGTTCGCTGACTTGCCACTCGAGGCGCTCGCGTTCCAGCAGCACATTTCTGGCGTCGCGCTCGAACTCTTCGCGCTGCCGGGCCAGCGCGCGCCAGTGCTTGTGGGCGGCAGCAACTGCTTTCGCATCATCCTGCAAACCAGCTTGTGCATCGAGGAGCATTCGCTGAGCATCAGCTTTCATCAGCGACTGATGCGCATGCTGACCATGAATATCAACTAGCATCTCGCCGACTTCCCGCAGCTGCGTGATGGTGGCGGTAATGCCATTGATGAAGGCTTTCGAGCGGCCGCTGTTGTCGATCACCCGGCGCAGCAGCAGCTGCCCGTCTTCGCTGCGGAACTCATGCTCATCAAGCCATTGCATCAGCGTGGCATCGAATTCGCCGCTGAATTCGGCGGCAATGTCAGCCCGCGCCGCGCCTTCTCGGACCACGCTCGCGTCGCCGCGTCCACCGAGTGCAAGTGTCAGCGCATCGATCAGAATGGATTTGCCGGCGCCCGTCTCGCCAGTAAACACAGTGAAGCCCGCCGCGAGATCAATCTCGATCGCGTCGACGATTACGAAATCACGGATGATGAGGGTACGAAGCATGGGGGGAGGCTAGGCAAAAAATCTGCTGTGACGTTACAGGGCAATCCGCTATTTTAGCTGGCCGAACACCGAGGGATATTCGTTCCAGTGCAGCTTTTCACGCAGCGTGTGGTAATAACTCCAGCCTTCCGGGTGCAGGAAGTGAACGGTGTGCTCTGAGCGGCGAACAATCACGCGATCGTGGTGTTGCAAGCTGGTCAGCGACTGCATGTCGAAATTGACGCTGCAATCGCGGCCGCTGGCTAATTCGATGCGGATCTCGCAGCTGTCCGATAGCACGATCGGGCGGTTGGACAAGGCATGCGGCGCAATCGGCACGAGGACGATGCCGCCTAGCTCCGGATGAAGTATCGGCCCGCCAGCAGAGAGCGCATAAGCGGTCGATCCGGTCGGTGTGGAGATGATGAGCCCATCGGAACGCTGGTGGTACATGAAATGCCCGTCGACCTCAACGCCCAGCTCCACCATGCCCGCGCCAGCGCCGCGCGCGACGACCACATCGTTGAATGCCGTCGCGCGGAAAATCTCACGCCCTTCTCGTTCAACAGCGCCCTCCAGCAAGGACCGCGACTCGGACACCAGCTTCCCATCGAGGACTTCACTGAGCGCAGGCAGCATGCGTTCCTGAGGTATGTCAGTCATGAAACCCAGACGTCCCTGATTCACGCCGATCAGCGGTACCTTGAAGGGCGCCAACTCGCGCGCAATCCCTAGCATCGTGCCATCCCCCCCCAGCACGATAGCCACGTCGGCGCTGGCGCCGATCTCGGCAGGCGTCATCGCAACAACATTCGCCATACTGAGATCTTGCGCGGTCACGGTATCGGCGACGAGCCGGTGCCCGCGCCTCTCAAGAAACGCCGCCAGTTCGAGTAACGCGGCGCCCGCGAGAGAATCGCCGTGCTTGCCGATGATGGCGACGGTATCGAAATGCCGGGGTGAGGGATGCGCTGCTCGGGACATGCGGCAAATTAGACCATAATTGCGCGTTCCTATAAAACCTGATGACGCCACGGTGCCAACTCACGTCCCACTAAATGACGAACGTCCGACGATCGCGGCCATCCTTTTTGATCTGGACGATACGCTGTGGCCAATCACGCCAGTCATCATCAGGGCAGAGCAAGTACTGTTCGACTGGATACGCACCCATGCGGCTGCGGTCGCCAAACAGTACAGCATCGAATCCATGCGGGCGCGCCGATCCGAGCTGATGCGCGAGTCTCCCGCATTGCGCGCCGATCTTGTGGCGCTGCGACGCCAGTGCCTGTCAGAAGCTTTTGCTGCCTCTGGCGTGACCCTATCCAAGGTCGACGAGGCAATGCGCGTATTCACCCGGGCGCGTAATCAGGTGACACTGTTTTCTGACGTTAGCGAGTGTCTCCCCCGGTTGTCACAACATATCCGCATAGGCTCGCTGACCAATGGCGCAGCCGACCTGGGCGAGATCGGACTGGCCGAGCATTTCGAGGTCACGATCGCAGCGCACCAGCTGGGCACCACCAAACCTGATCCGGCAATCTTTCACGCAGCCTGTGACGCGCTGAGACTCGCTCCCTCTCAGGTTGCCTATGTGGGCGATGACCTGAAGCTGGATATCGAGGGCGCGCAAAAAGCGGGCATGATTGCCCTGTGGATGAACCGCTCGCGCGCGACGATACCGGCAGAGCTGTCGCATATCCGGCCGGACCATGATCTCTCTTCGCTCCACGATCTGTGCGATTGGCTGAACCTGCGCGGCTGTTCTCACTGAAGTCGCTGGCGCGCAGGCAACAGCCTCGCTAGAATACGACCATGCAACTCGATATTCGCGCACAAACTTTGTTGAAAGCTCTGGTCGAGCGCTATATTGCCGACGGTCAGCCAGTGGGGTCGCGTGCGCTGTCGAAAATCTCCGGGCTCGAGCTTTCGCCCGCCACAATCAGAAACATCATGTCGGATCTAGAGGAACTGGGACTGGTCGCCAGCCCGCACACCTCTGCCGGCCGAGTGCCCACGCCGCGCGGCTACCGCTTGTTTGTTGACAGCTTGCTGACGGTCCAGACGATCGACGAGAGCACTGTCGAGTCTCGCTTGCAGTCCAGCGCCTCTCCGCAAAAAATCATCGCGAGTGCGGCCCAGGTGCTGTCTTCGCTGTCGCAATTTGCCGGCGTCGTGCTTGCGCCGCGCCGCGAAACCACCTTCCAGCAGATTGAATTTGTGCGCCTCTCCGCCAAACGCATTCTGGTGGTCATCGTCGCCCCCAATGGTGATGTGCAAAACCGATTGCTGCTCACCGAAACTGATTACACGCCTGCGCAGCTGGTCCAGGCGGCGAACTATATCAACCAGCATTACGCGGGGCTGTCATTCGACGAAGTCAAGATCAAACTCAATGACGAGCTCAAGCAGCTGCGCGATGACATGATGCAGCTGATGCAGGCTGCCGTTGCAGCCGGTAGCGACGCCATGACCGAGGACAGCGAAGATGTCGTGATCTCTGGCGAACGCAACCTGCTTTCGGTGACGGATCTGTCCTCGAACATGGGCTCACTGCGCAAGCTTTTTGACATCTTCGAGCAAAAGACCAGTCTCGCTCTGCTGCTGGACATTTCCAGCAAAGCTAGCGGCGTGCAGATCTTCATCGGCGGTGAATCGCAGCTGCTACCCTTGGAGGAAATGAGTGTGGTGACCGCGCCCTACGAGGCCAATGGCCGTATCGTTGGCACGCTGGGCGTGATCGGACCCACCCGAATGGCTTACGAGCGCGTGATTCCCATCGTCGACATCACGGCGCGCTTGTTGTCAAACGCGCTATCGCATTCCTGAGCGGACCGTCCGCAGCGCCGATCGCTGGCGTCAGCCGCCCGAACGGTGCTGGCAGTTTTGCTTGGTGCAGTTGCCGTATAGCGAGAGCGCATGCTCGGTCAACTTGAAGCCCCGCTCTTCCGCGATCTTGTGCTGCCGACGCTCGATTTCCTCATCGAAGAATTCTTCGACACGACCGCAATCAAGGCATACCAGGTGATCGTGATGCGCGCCCTGATCAAGCTCGAACACGGCTTTGCCTGATTCGAAGTGATTCCGGCTCAGAATGCCCGCCTGCTCGAACTGCGTCAGCACCCGATAGACCGTTGCCAATCCAACATCTAGATTTTCTGCCAGCAGCAGCTTGTAGACATCCTCCGCTGACAGATGACGCACGCTGCTACCTTGGAAGATTTCAAGGATTTTCAGGCGGGGCAAGGTGGCTTTAAGGCCGCTGGATTTCAGGTCGGCGGGGTTGGTAGGCATGTTTTAGCTTCTTTAACTTGAACTGCTTTATCATATAGTGTTTAGGTTTTGCGCTCAATGGAAGCACTCTCATGAAGTTATCGTGGCACGCATCATCGGTTGGCATGTCTCGCCCACTCGCGGCGAGCGTCGCGGCTGTGTCTTTACTGGTCGGCGGCTGTGCGCTCAATCCTTTCGGCGCGAGATCTCCGATCGCCAATGAGGCAACGCCCTCAGCGGATGGTGTGGTGCAAACCGTGCAAAAGAAAAAGCTGTTTGGTGTGATACCGGTCTACCGCCCAGATGTTCAGCAAGGTAACTTCGTGTCCAAGGAAATGGTTTCTCAACTGAAGGCCGGGATGACACCCGAGCAAGTGCGTTTCGTGCTCGGCACACCACTGGTCTCCGACATCTTCCATGGCGAGCGCTGGGACTACCCTTTCCGCATGCGCAATGGCGATGGCCAGATCACCACCAGCCATGTCTCGGTGTTTTTCAAGGAGGGTCGCGTCGAACGCTATGAAGGCGGCGACCTGCCGGAAGAGAAAGACTACCTCAATCGGCTCGCCGCACCAAAAAAATAACAATTTGCACGACCCCGGAACCCCTGATTCATGAAACCGTTGAAGATTGCCGTTGCCGGCGCCTCTGGCCGTATGGGCCGCATGCTGATCGAAGCTATCGTCGCTGATCCTGAAGCCATGCTGGCGGGTGCGCTCGACATGCATGGCGCAACAAGCGTGGGCAGCGATGCCGCCGCTTTTTCAGGCCAGCCGTCCGGCGTGACGATCGAATCCGATCTCGCCAAAGGCCTCGCGCAGTCGGAATTCCTGATTGATTTCACCCGTCCGGAAGGGACGCTGAAGCATGTTGAATACTGTGCCGAACACGGTATCAAGATGATCATCGGTACCACCGGTTTTGATGATGCCGGCAAAGCAGCCATCGTCGCTGCTGCAAAAAAAACTGCCATCGTATTCGCACCCAACATGAGTGTCGGTGTGAACGTGACGATGAAGCTGCTCGAGTTGGCAGCAAAAAGTTTCTCGCACGGCTACGACATCGAGATCATCGAAGCGCATCATCGTCACAAGGTAGACGCGCCGTCCGGCACGGCGTTGAAGATGGGTGAAGTCATCGCCGATGCGCTCGGTCGCGACCTGAAGCAGGTCGGGGTATTTGCGCGCGAGGGCGTCACCGGCGAGCGCGATCCCTCATCCATAGGCTTTGCGACCATACGTGGCGGCGACATCGTTGGCGACCACACGGTACTTTTCGCGGGTATCGGCGAGCGCATAGAGATTACTCACAAGTCATCAAGCCGCGTGACTTATGCGCACGGCAGCTTGCGCGCTGCTCGCTTCCTGA
>JBEDGK010000112.1:0-15692 GCA_041174665.1 Pseudomonadota bacterium | reverse complement strand
TGATGATCTAGGCGAACTGATCGGTCGCTCAAAGGCCTTTAAGCAATCGATCGATCTATTGCGCAAGGCGGCAGGTACCCAAGTGACAGTAATGCTGACAGGTGAAACGGGTGTGGGTAAGGAGCGCTTTGCGCGTGCGCTCCACAAGATGAGTGCGCGCTCAGATAAAACCTTCGTGGCTGTTAATTGTGCCGCCTTGCCCAGCGAGCTGATAGAAAGCGAATTGTTCGGCGCAGAGAAGGGTGCTTTCACTGGCGCCAGCACCGCACGTCCAGGGCGTTTCGAGCGCGCTGATGGCGGAACGTTGTTTCTCGATGAACTCGGTGAACTGCCATTGGCCGCACAAGCGAAACTACTGCGCGTTCTTCAGACCGGCGAGGTCGAGCGACTGGGCGCAACTGCGGCACGTAAGGTCGATGTGCGCGTGATCGCCGCGACGAATGTCGATCTGGAGGCTGCCGTTGCAGCCGGACGTTTCAGGCGAGATCTGATGTATCGCCTGAATGTTTATCCGATTGCGATACCTCCACTGCGTGATCGTCTTGAAGATATCGAGCCGCTGGCCAATCACATGCTCCAGCAATTCATGGCGCTGCATAACAAACGTGTCGCTGGGATTACTGACAAAGCCATGGATGCGATGCGACGGTATGCATGGCCAGGGAATATTCGTGAGATGGAAAATCTGATCGAACGCGGCCTGATCGTCACCTCTGCCGGTCAGATGGTTGATGAGGATGCCCTGTTTCCGTTGCCGCCCGGTGGGCAACGCGTGACGGTTGGCGAGTCAGGCGAACTCACGCAGGGTGCGCCATCCGACATTCATTCGCTGTTCGATGAATTGCAGCGACGCGGGTTGAGCCTCGAAGCCCTTGAGGATGGCTTGATTGAGGAAGCCGTGGCTAGGGCAAGCGGCAATTTGTCGGCAGCAGCGCGTGCACTAGGATTGACCCGGCCGCAGCTAAGTTATCGATTACAACGCATCAAGGATCGCTGAATTACCTCAGACAGTTTTTAATTCTCAGTGATTAAATTAAACAAACTTCAATCAAAAAAAGTATTGTGGCTAAAAAATCTTTTATCAGCCTGGTCGATACCGCAAACAAGGCCGGAGTGCGGACGCTCATCGAGCAAACCTATGAATTGCTACGTGAAGATATTTTGTCGGGCCGTCTTGCGCCCGGAGAAAAGCTGCTGATCGAGCATCTGAAAGATCGCTATGGGGTGGGTGCGGGCACGTTGCGTGAAGCCTTGTCGCGTCTGGTCAGCGAGGCGATGGTCAGCGCTGAAGGACAGCGCGGATTTACAGTGGCCCCGATCACGCTTGAGGATCTGATGGATATTACCAATGTGCGTGTACAGGTTGAGACGGAGGCGCTGCGCACCTCGATACGCCATGGTGATGAACAATGGCGTAGGCAACTGCGTGTTGCCTATGAGAGCTTATCCGTGCTTGAGCAGCCGCTGTTGCCAGATAACGTGCAGCGCTGGGAGACTGCCAATGCGCGTTTCCACGAGGCCTTGCTGGCTGCATGCAATTCAAACTGGACGCTGCGTTTAG
The DNA here is from genome assembly GCA_041174665.1 of Pseudomonadota bacterium. Classification (GTDB taxonomy): domain Bacteria; phylum Pseudomonadota; class Gammaproteobacteria; order Burkholderiales; family Burkholderiaceae_D; genus Pernthalerella. Next base: position 14,131 of record JBEDGK010000112.1, on the reverse strand, counting down.
TAAGACAGCTCACGCAACACGGTGAGCGCTACCGCCGCTACGCGATCGGCCTGCATTCGAACCGAGACGTACATACCGAGCATGCGCTGATCTTTGATAGCGCAATGGCCGGGCAGGATGCCCGTGCTGCACTGGCACTCGAAGCACATATTCGGGCCACGCCCGAGCTGATCGCACAGACGATACAGAGCGGCCACAATCTTTTCATGAAATCCTGATACTCGACTTCTTCACATTTCTTTTCATTTCTCTCAAAGGTTCACGAATGAGCGCTGTTGTGCAGTCCCCTGAAATCGGTCAGCATATCTATGCTGGCGGCATTGGCATCAATTATCACGACCATGGCACAGGCTTTCCGGTACTTCTGATTCACGGCTCCGGTCCTGGCGTCAGTGCGTTTGTCAACTGGCGGTTGGTGATTCCCGAGCTCTCAAAACATCGTCGCGTTCTGGCGCCAGACATGGTGGGATTTGGCTTTACCGAACGTCCAGCTAGCATGGTCTATCACATGGACAACTGGGTGAAGCAGGCAGTTGATTTCATGGATGCTCTCGAGCTGAAGCAGGTCGATCTGGTCGGTAACTCTTTCGGTGGAGCGCTGTCGCTAGCGCTGACCATTCGTCACCCGGAGCGCGTTCGGCGTCTGGTACTGATGGGGGCTGCCGGAGTGTCATTCCCGATCACACAGGCATTGGATGATGTCTGGGGTTATGAGCCCTCATTCGAGAACATGCGACGGATCATGGATGTGTTTGCCTATGATCGAGGATTAGTCAATGATGAGCTGGCGCGGTTGCGCTACGAGGCCAGCATTAGGCCGGGCTTTCATGAGAGTTACTCGCAGATGTTCCCCGCGCCACGGCAGCGCTGGGTCGATGCGCTTGCGTCGCCTGAAGCGTCCATTGCGAGGATCGATAAAGAAACCCTGATTGTTCATGGCCGCGAAGACAAAGTCATCCCACTGGAGAATTCGCTGCGGCTGTCAAAGCTGATTCCCCGCTCGCAGTTGCATGTTTTCGGTCGCTGCGGCCACTGGACTCAGATTGAGCATGCGTCTCGCTTCGCGCAGCTGGTGGCCAATTTCCTTGCTGAAGCGGGCTGACGGCGCTGCCGGCGCGGGTAGCGCCTTTTCGCTATCATCTATCTGGCCGTCAACAAATTGACGGCACTATTTCCTGCTAAGTGAACCGAAGGCCGATCTTTCGCCGCCTTCCTATTTCTCGTGCGGGTTCCCTGACTGGAGTTTTCAATGAAGCTTTTGATGACTATCGCGCTGCTTGCCGCTACGTTGCCCGCGACTGCCGAGAACTGGGTACGCTACGCACAAAGCGCTGACCTGAGCCGGTATTACGACAAAGAGCGCGTATTGCTGATGAGTGGCACGGCCTTCATCTGGGATTTGCATGACCTTCGGTCCGAAACGGCGGGTATCGACGGCAAGCCGCATCGTTCGGTGACTTATGCCACGGAGGTCAACTGCCGCAAAGAGCAGATGCGTGTGCTCAGTTACCAGCAGATGGCGGGTGGCATGGGTGCGGGCCCGATGGTGGCCGAACAGTCCCTCGTAGGAGAGTGGAAGTCGCCAGCGCAGCAAAGCGCAGAGGAGCGGTTGATGGCAATCGCCTGCGAGCAGTAATCAAGGCGGCTACTGCCGCAGAGCTTGTTGCGGCGCTTGTGGCGGCACTTATTGCAGCGCGCGCAAGGCCTTGGCGATGCGGGCAGAGTCCCGTTCCTGATCATCAAGCTGCTGATGAATCACCGCCACGGTGGAGTTCAGGTTGGATAGCCGTTCCTGCATAGCTTCAGGCATGCGCCACAGGCTGTCGGGGTCAATCTCGAAATTGTACGGAGGCTCTGGTTCGGTCTCGAAGTTGACCGGGCCAGGCTCGATCTCGGGAATCGACTCGGCGATCCGCTTTTCTGCACCGACGGCCTCGGGCAGGTCGCCAGCAGGCTCGGCAGCGGGCAGATTGTTCTTTGAAATGACGGCTGCTGCCTTGGGCTTGGCCGGTGACTGAAGCGGGCTTTCGGCTTCCTCGGTTGGGCGATCGCCGCGGAATACCTGGAATTCGTCGGACATGATTTGATCCCCCTTCGGCAGGGTGGAGATAGATTTTTGATCGAATCTTTATTATCGGCGGATCTTAGCAAAGGATGAGTTCTTGCGCTCCATCGCTGCTGGGCAGCGTATGATGGTCGCTGGCGGGCATCTCTTGAGAGGGCTTGTCGAATAAGCAAAATTTCGGCAGATACTGCCCGCACCGCCAATGATATTTCCGACTTCCTATCTGCGTCTGTCAAGCCTAGTGGTCGCGCTGGCGTCGCTCACTGCTTGCGGACTTCAGGATGACTACGAGCTCACGCTGGAGTGTCGCGGTACGGTGGCGACCCTGTCCAAAAAGCCGCATGAGCCGGCTGATGATGCATCGCGCGACGAAGCCCGGCGCTACGTATTCAAGCTGCACGAGTTGGAGGGCTACACATGCCACACCTGGCGCAAAGACAAGATTGCCTGCATTCGCTCGCTCGATGACGAAGATACTTTTCTTCACGAATCACTCACCATCCACCGAGAGGCCATGACGGTCGAGCATGTCGCCACGCTGGAAAAAAAGAGGACTGACCTGACACGCGAAGAGAATTTTCAGGGCAAGTGCACGAAAGCATCCGTGTCTGACTGAGCGCATCGTTCGCCTGACCTTGCTGCGGTTCTTTTCAATGAGAGATTGATCCAGTTCAAGGCAATCACTGATAGCCATCTGTCCGTCTGGAACCAGCACCAAGTATCACTTATCTTCACCGCCGTTCATTGATTGCCCGGAGAACTGGATGCGCGGTGATTTTGTCTGTCGTTCGTTAGAGGTCTGCTGTGTCGCCCTGCTGCTGGCAAGTCCGACGGTCGATGCACGCGCTGATCGGCTCGATGAGGGAATGGTGCTGGGACAGACCGTGACCGTCGCTGGTCAGGATTTTTTTCGGTATTTCGTCGCCCTCTGGCGCGACAAGTACATCAGCGAGCGTGTCCTGATCATCGTGCGTGAACGTCCATCGGCGAGAACGGGCAGCGTGATCTGGATCGAGCATGATGGTGATCGGCTGCTGCAGTTCACTTTGCCGGCTGCGCGTGGACTGATACGGGGCCTCAGTGAGCAGGCTGCCGAACAACTATGGCAGCGTCTCAATCAGGCGGAGATTGATGCCGGTCTCGACAATGACAAAGACCTTGCGAGGAATGCGTGGTGATGTGTGTGCCCATATCGCGCGGTCTGCGGCACGTAGTCGTCGCGCTGGCGCTGTGCGCGCAGGTACAGGCCACCGAGATGGTCTATCTTCCGGTGAATCCCATATTTGGCGGCAACCCGCTGCACGGCCCGAATCTGCTGGCTACCGCGCAGGCGATCAATAACTACAAGGACTCCTCACGCGCAGGCATCTCGATCGGCGGCGGTCTGGCGGGACAAAGCGCTCTGCAGCAGTTCAATGAGCTCTTGCAGCGATCGATACTCAGCCGAATTGCCACGGCATCCGCATCCAGCGTGATCGGCAGCGATGGAAAACTGATTCCAGGCTCGCTGGACACAAGGGATTTCAAGATAGAGATCGTCGATCTGGGTGGCGGTTTGTTACAGATCAAGACAACAGACAAGGCGAACGGCAGTTCGACGAGTTTTCAGGTCAGTCAGTGAAGTTTGCTGGTGGTCTTTCGCCCGGGCGCATCAGCCGGCATGTGCTTCTCCTGGGTGTGGTGAGCGTGCTTGCCGCCTGTGTGTCGCGCGTGCCCCTCGCGCCGCTTTCTGGCGCGATCTTGCAGCCGCGAAGTGACGCGCACCGTGATCTGACACAACTGCCGCCGCCCAAAGGTAAGGTTGCCGTGGCGGTCTATGGCTTGCGTGATCAGACAGGGCAGTACAAGTCTGCGCCCGACAGTTCATTTTCCACGGCAGTGACGCAGGGAGCAGCGTCGATGCTGATCAAATCGCTGAAAGACTCTGGGTGGTACCTTCCGGTAGAGCGGGAGAATCTGCAGAACTTGCTAACCGAGCGGAAGATCATTCGCGCGCTTGAGATCCCGGCAGAGAAGGGAGCGACACCACCCGTCTTGCCACAGCTGATGCCAGCCGCGCTGATCATCGAGGGTGGCATCGTTGCCTATGAAAACAATCTCCGGACCGGCGGCGCGGGCGCAAATTATCTCGGTGTGGGCGCATCGGTGCAGTACCGGATGGATCAGGTGACGATCAACCTGCGCAGTGTCGATATCCGTACTGGGCAGGTACTCAACAGCATATCGACCTCAAAAACGATTTTTTCCTACGAGATCAGGCCAAGTGTATTTCGCTTTGTCGCATTCAAAGATCTGCTGCAGTTTGAAGCGGGCATTACGCGTAATGAACCGGCGCAGATGTGCGTGCAGGAGGCGATCGACACGGCGGTCATTTACCTGACCTTGCAAGGCGTGCGTGATGGGCTGTGGTCGCTTCGGCAGGCGGCTGACTTGCAGTCGCCACTGGTACAACGCTATCTGAAGGAGATGTAATCCCATGTATTCATGCTCGCAGGTCGTGAAGTGTGTTGTCGGGTGTTGGCTTGCTGTCCTGGTTTCCATGGCGTCGGCGTTCGATCTTGGGCCATCGGAGTTTGCCGCACTGACTCAGCTGGGAGAGGGCAATATTGGTCTACTTCAGCAGCGGGGCGCAGCGCACACCATCAGCGCCCTGCAGACGGGCAGTCTGCAGCAGCTCTCGGTGCAGCAGAGCGGCGAGCTTAACACCGCGACCCTTGCGCAAAACGGGGTGCTGAACACCTTATCACTGATCCAGCGCGGGGTTCTCAACAGCACCAGCGTCACACAATATGGTACGCAGATCAGCGCCACCGTGCTGCAAGACGGATGGGGGCATCACGCCGATATCCGGCAGTACAAAAGTTTTTCTGATGCGGTTATTCGTCAGGAGGGGCATCAGGGAAGAGCAACACTGGTCCAGTATTAGGGCAGCTGGACTAGTCGCCTGTCTGCGCGGGCCCAGTTTGAAAAGGGAGTATGGAAGACCATGAAACCGACCATCATCAGCATGGCCCTGATCGCCGGGTGCGCAGGCGTCGTCACCTGCGCTGTGGCAGAAGAGACCGCGCAGATCTCGCAATACGGGGATGCCAACATCAGTTCGATCACTCAGATCGGGAGCGACCGCGTGCTCGCTGAATCCTACATCTGGGGAAGTGGCAACACGACCTCCATCATTCAGACTAATGTGACCGACAGCGGCGCAAGCATCTACGAGACGGCCAGTGGTAACCAGGGCACGATTCAGCAATTCGACGGAACAGGCTTGTCAGCCTACATCAACCCATTAAACTCGGTGGGCGCGGGACACGACAACGCCGCGGAGATTGTTCAGTCAGGTAACGATCAGTTCATGACGATTACCCAAGGCTCTACGGGCGGCATGGTTCCTGGGGATACAGGTGGCAGCGACAACCAAGCATCGGCAACGCAATCAGGAAGTTTTAACACCGGTATCATCAGCCAACCCGGCTATTTCAATGTGGCTTTGCTCTCTCAGGCCGGCAACGGCATCTCGTCCGCTGAGACCAACACGGCGCTGATCGATCAGAACGGTACCGGGCATCGCGCGACGCTGACACAGTCCGGTAACTTGCTCGCGGCATCCATCATTCAGTCGGGCACCGATCATGTCGCCAGTAGCCACCAGGAAGGAAGCGATGGATTGTCATGGATCGCGCAAACCGGCAGTAATAACAGCGCCTATGTCAGCCAGATCAGCGGCGGCGCCGGAGAAAACCTGTCGACCATCAGTCAGGGATCTATCGGAAATGTGGCAAACGTCTCGCAGAGCGGGAGCAATCTGACATCGACGATAAGCCAGTCCGGCAATTACAACATCGCCAACGTGACCCAAAACTGATCAGCGCTTCCGACGGCGATTCAGTTCGGCCCCAGTGGCAGATAGGGATCGCGCCGGCACAGATAGTTGAGCCACACGAGCTCGTTCTGGCAGTCGGCGTTGCAGTGATTCACCGCGTGGCTGATGGGTGACTTGCTCTTTCTTATGCAGGGCAGGTAGCAGGCGCGGTACCAGCTCTTCGATTCTTCGCAATAGGCGTTTTGCGTCTTTGACTGCACCCGTCGCTGCGGGGCTTCCTTGAAGCCCTGCTTCGCCTCCTCGGCGACGCTCAGGCAGCAGACCGCCGCCAGAAGGACGGCCAGTGATCGTTTCGGGGTTGGGTGACGATGCCTCATGGCTGGAATGAACCTGTGACTCGAAAAAGCATACCGGATTACGATGATGAATCGACGCCTCGGCGAGGAACATGAGGGCGCCCGGCGCCAAAGTTATCGCCCCTCGCCCCGGCAAGCGAATCATTAGTATTTTGTAAAATCTCCCCGGGATCGGCAGCAATAATCCGTCGCCAGTGAATTGTGCACTCGCTGTGAGCAGACTTTTCTGTTATTTTCACCCATCTTTTTTCGAAAAAGGTCCGCCGCGCGCGCCGAAGGCGAGAGAATCCGTCGCCATCTCTATCGACCAATCACCCTTACGGAGGAATGAAACATGAAGTCCCTGCTGGCCGCTGTGCTGTTATGCTCCGCTTCGCTCGCTTTTGCGCATTGCCCGAACGTTCCCGTGTGCGAGATGAAAGCGATCGATTCCCTGCTTCCCGAAACCAAGCTAAAAGGCGCAGATCTGGACAAGGTGAAGTCGTTGCGTACTGAAGGACAGAAGCTCTACGATGAAGGCCGCGAGAATGATGCCGCCAAGTTGCTCAAGGAAGCACGCAAGATGCTCAAGGACGCGGCTTCCTGATCATCGCTGCGATCATGCGCACGGGACCCGCGATGTACTGGGTCCCGTTTTATTTTTTGTCCTTGTTGTCTTTGAACTGCGCGGCATCCTGTCGTAGTGCCTCGCTGCTCCATCCTCCGCCCAGCGCCTGAATCAGTGCGACGCTGGCCACCTGACGATTGCCTTGCTGCTGCGCCAGTCCGCGCCGCGCGTTCAACGCCGCAGTCTGCGCGGCGCTCACTTCCAGAAAACTGACTTGTCCTGCACGGTAGCGGTTCAGCTGCTGCTGCTCGGCCAAGCCGGCAGCCTTTGCCGCCTCATTCAGATACACCTCTTGCTGCGCCAGCACGCGCGTTGCCACCAGCTGGTCCTCAACCGACCGGAAAGCACCCAGGACCGTTTGCCGGTAACGCGCGACGGCGGCATCATAGGCAGCCTCCGCGCCGGCGATACGGTTCTTCACCAGCCCCGCATTGAAAATTGTCTGTGTCATCGACACGCCAATCGACCACAGCGAGACCGGATTGGAGGCCAGCGCCGCGACCGTGCCCGCAGCGATACCTTCGCTAGCGCCGAGCGACACGCTGGGGAAGTAAGCCGTGCGGGCAATGCCGATCTGCTCGTTGGCCGCCGCGACGCGGCGTTCGGCAGCGGCAATGTCGGGGCGACGTTGCAGCAGCTCCGAAGGAATGGCCAGCGGCACCTCGGGCACCACCGGCGTCCATGCCAGCGGAGCGATGGAAAAGCCCGAAGGTGGCTCGCCAATCAGCACCGCGATCGCATGCTCGAGCTGTGCGCGGATGCGCTGCAAACCTTCCATGTCTGACTGCGCATTGGCGAGCTGCGTCTGTGCCTGAAACACATCAGTGCGGGGGGCAATACCGGCGTTGTAGCGATTCTGCGTGATCTCCAGCACGCGCTGGTAATCCTTGATCGCGACCGCCAGTAGACGACGCTGCTCATCCGTCTGTCGCAGCAGCAGATAATTGCCCACCAGCTCGCCCTGCGCAGCCAGGGTGGCAGTGGCGAGATCGCCGGCGCTGGCTTCTGCGTTTGCCTGTGCACCGGTCACGGCACGCTCGAGGCGACCCCAGACATCGGGTTCCCAAGTGCCGCCCAGACTGAATTGCACATCCTGAGATTTGGTGATGCTGTTACTGCTTCTTACTGCGCCCGACAGCGAGACACTGGGGAACAAACCGGCGCGTGCCTGACCCACCACGGCGCGCGACTGTGCATACGCGGCCACGGCCGCAGCGATGTTCTGGTTCGATACGCTGACCTGACTGGCCAGCGAGTTGAGCAGTGGATCGCTGAACAATTCCCACCAGGCGTCACGCTGAAGTGCGTCGGCAGGTCGTGCGGCAACCCAGCCTTCGGCTTCTTTGAAATGCGAGGGCAGGGGTGCGGCGGGTGTCTGGTAAGTCGGCCCGATGCTGCAGGCGCCAAGGGCCAGCATCAACGCGCACAGGCTGACTCGAATCAGCGGCTTGATTGACAAAGTCGATGTACTTGTTTTCATGTGGGACGTACGGCTTTCATGTCGGTTCCGCTCTCACCCGCATCTCGAGAGAGATCGGCTTCCGTCGTGCTGCGACGCCGCCAGCGGTCCAGCGCAACATACACCACGGGGGTCGTCAGCAGTGTCAGGAACTGGCTGGCAATTAATCCACCGATGATGGCCACGCCCAGCGGTTGGCGAATCTCCGAACCTTCGCCCAGGCCGATCGCCAGCGGCAGCGCACCCAGTGCAGCGGCGGCGGTGGTCATCAGAATAGGGCGCAGGCGCTTCAAGCTGGCCTCGCGTATCGCCACCACGGCTGCCAGTCCACGCGCGCGTTCGGCCTCCAGCGCAAAATCAATGATGAGGATCGCATTCTTCATCACGATGCCCAGCAGCAGGAAGACGCCGATCAGCGCGAGTATCGAGAACTCCATATCAAAGAGCATCAGCGCAATCACCGCGCCCACACCGGCCGAGGGGATGGTCGAGAGCACGGTGACCGGATGGATCAGGCTTTCATACAAGATGCCAAGCAGGATATAGATGATCATGATCGCCATCGCGATCAGCAGCGGCTGCCGCCCCAGGGATTCCTGATAAGCGCGCGCGGTACCCTGAAAGCTGCCTCGTACATTGGCGGGCATGCCGATCGAGGCCTCCGATTCTCTGACTGCGCGCTCGGCATCGCTGATGGATTTGCCCTTCACCAGTGCAAAGCTCACGGTGCCAGACAGTTCCGCATCCTGGTGACTGACCGAGACGGCGGCTGAGCGCTCGCTGAATGACGCAAAGGCCGACAACGGCACCATGGTCGAGGGTGAGGTACTGAGCACCTGACCGCCCGAGACATCGCGTAATCCCGGATTCGCCGAGATCGCAGCAGCCGCTGCACCAGCGCGCGCAGGCACGTAAATATCATTGAGCATTGCCGGGCTGTTCGCATACTCGGGGCTCACGCTCATGATCACCCGATACTGATTACGATCGGCGAACAGAGTCGCCACTGGCCGCTGGCCGAACGCATTGTTGAGCGCATTGTTGAGGTCGCGCGTAGTCACGCCCAGCCGGGATGCAGCATCGCGATCAATGCGAAGAAAGATGTCGACACCGGTCTGCTGCATGTCGTGGTCAATATCGATCAGCTCGCGTCGCAGCTTCAGTGCATCCGCCAGCTTGATCGTCCATTGCTGCAGATCGGCGAAGTTGTCGCTCTTGAGCGTGTACTGAATCGTGTTGACGTCGCGGCGGGTGCCTATGCGCAAATCCTGCAGCGGTATCATCAACGCGCTCACACCCGTGACTTGTGCCAGCTGTGGGCGCAGCCGGTTGATCACGTCTTGCCCGCGTTCCTTGCGTTCTTCCAGCGGCTTGAGATTGATGAACATGTAGCCGCCGCCCGGACGACTGCCGCCAGCAAACGCTGCCACTGTATCGACCGCTTTGTCTTTGCGAATGATGTCGACCAATTGCCGCATCTTGGCCTGCATTGCCGTGAAAGAGATGCTGCGATCAGCACGCACGCCCACGGTCATCTGTCCGGTATCCTGCTGCGGAAAGAAACCCTTGGGAATCGTCACAAACAGATACACATTCAATGCGACGACGCCGGCCAGCGACATCAACACAAGCCAGCGATGCGCGAGCGCGGCATCAAGGCTGATCGCGTACCATCGTTCCAGCTTGCCATAGCCACGCTCAAGCCATCGCTTGATCCGGCCCTTTTCGTGTGCCGAAGGCGCTTCACGTCGCAGTAGCCAGGCGCACATCATCGGCGTGGTGGTCAGCGAGATCACGAGCGAGATCAGCACCGACGCTGTGAGGGTGACCGCAAATTCGCGGAACAACCTGCCGACTTGCCCCCCCATGAACAGAAGTGGCAGGAAGACCGCGACCAGCGACAGGCTGATCGCCAGTACCGTGAAACCGACCTCGCGCGCGCCGCGCAGCGCCGCTTCGAAACGTTCCATCCCATCTTCAATGTGGCGGGTGATGTTCTCCAAAACGACGATGGCATCGTCCACCACAAAACCCGTGGCGACCGTGAGTGCCATCAGGCTCAGATTATTCAGGCTGAAGCCCAGCACATACATCACCGCAAAGGTGCCGAGGATAGAGACGACGCCCGCAACGGCCGGGATCAGCGTAGAACGCGCCGAGCGCAGGAAGGCGCTTACCACCAACACTACCAGCACCAGAGAGATGAGCAAGGTAAGCTCGATCTCGCGCAGCGAGGTACGTATCGATTGCGTGCGCTCGGACGAGACGCGCATGTCGATGTCCGGCGGCAGCTCGGCGCGCAGCTCGGGCAGGATGGCTTTTATCTCGTCGACCACCTCGATCACGTTTGCACCAGGCTGGCGGCTGACGAAAGCCAGCACGGCTGGCTCGCCATTGATCAGACCTATCCCATTGATATCCTCGACGCTCTGACTGACCTGGGCGACATCCGATAGCCTCACCGGCGCGCCATGGCGCCACGCGACGATCAGCTCACGATACGCCGACGCATTCAGCGCCGTCATGCCGGTATCGGTGTAGAGCTGATAGCGTTTCTCGTGATTCTCGATGATGCCCTTGGGCCGGTTCGCCGCATTCGCCTGAATCGCCGCGCGGACGTCTTCTGAGCTGATACCGTAGCGGTTCAGCGCGAAGGGTAGCAACTGCACCCGCACGGCGGGCAGCGAGGCGCCGCCCAGTTCAACGTCTCCGACACCCTCCACCTGCGACAGCTTTTGCTGAATCACAGACGAGACCGCATCGTAGATTTCGCTGGGAGTGCGCGTCTTGGAGGTAAGCGCCAGCACGATCACGGCAATGTCGGCCGGGTTGACCTTGCGGTAGGTGGGGTTCGAGCGCAGCGCAATCGGCAGATCTGCGCGAGCTGCATTGATCGCTGCCTGTACTTCACGTGCGGCGGCATCGATCTTGCGGTTCAGTTCGAATTGCAATGAGATGCCAGTGCCGCCATTGCCGCTGCCGGACGTCATTTCGGTGACACCTGAGATGGCACCCAGTCGCCGCTCCAGCGGAGAGGCAACGCTCGAAGCCAGCACCGAGGGACTGCCGCCGGGGAGCGAGGCACTCACCGAGATCACCGGATAGTCTGCCTGTGGCAGGGGTGCCACAGGCAGCGCGAAAAACGCAGCGATGCCGAGCAGCGCGATCGCCAGCGTCAGCAGCGTGGTGCCGATCGGTCGCTCGATAAACACCCGCGAGAGATTCACTGCGCGGCCTCGTCAGGAAGGCGATGCTTCACGCGCGCGCCGAACCAGCGACGGCCCAATCGGTCAAAGCCGAGGTAAATCACGGGCGTGGTGTACAGCGTCAGCAATTGACTGACGATCAGTCCGCCAAAGATCGCAATGCCCAGCGGTCGACGTAACTCCGCGCCATCGCCCCAGCTGAACATCAGTGGCAGCGCAGCGAACAAGGCCGCAAAAGTCGTCATCAGGATAGGCCGCAGCCGGAGCAGTGCAGCCTGGTGAATAGCTTCCTGCGGCGTCTTGTTCTGCTCACGCTCGGCGCTGATTGCGAAGTCGATCATCATGATCGCATTCTTTTTGACGATGCCGATCAGCAGGATGATGCCGATAATGCCGATCACACCCAAATCCTGCCCGGCGATCAGCAAGGCGAGCAGTGCGCCGACACCTGCCGAAGGCAGCGTGGAGAGTATCGTCAAAGGATGCACATAACTTTCATACAGCACGCCCAGCACGATATACACGCAGACGATGGCGGCGAGGATCAGCCAGAGCTGATGGTTGAGCGCGCCTTCGAAAGCACCGGCCGCACCCAGAAAACTGAGCCTGACTGATCCCGGCCATTCAATGTCCGCCGCAGCGGCACGCACTGCACTGACGGCATCGCCCAGCGCGATTCCGCTAGCCATATCAAAGCCGACAGTCGCAGCAGGAAACTGCGCCGCGCGCGAAATGATCAGTGGTGCCGCCTGTTCATTGATGCTCGCGACCGAGGACAGCGTGGTGGGCTTGCCGGAGGCGGCACGCAGCGGCAGGTCGCCGAGCGATTGCGGCGAGGGAGCAGTGCCAGGCTGTGCTTCAAGAATTACGCGATATTGATTGGTCTCGGTGAAGATGTCGAAACGATACGCTGCCCGAATGCGCTGTACAACGCGTCATCGATAGCGGCTGCCGTCACCGCGAGTCGTGCGGCGCTGTCGCGATCGAGCCGCACCACCGCAGAAGGACCAGTCGCACCCGCATCCGTCACCACCGAGCGCAATTCCGGACGCGCCTCCATCGCTTGTGCAAGCTTGATTGCCCACCGGTTCACGGTCGTGGTGTCGGCGCCCTCCACCGACACACGCAAAGGCGTCGGACCGCGCTCGGCATCGATGGTCAGGTCTTGCGTTGGCTGCAGATAGAGCGTGACGCCAGGCACCTCTGCCGCGAGTTCGCGCAACCTGTCCATCGCCTGCCGCTGATCACCCCGTGGGTCGTGCCGCAGGTTGATCAGCATGCTGCCAGTGTGCAGCATCAGGTTTTCATTCACGCCAACGCCGACCTGAGAACTGAGCGAGCTGACCTCGGGATCTTTGAGGATTTGTTTTGCCACGGACTGCTGCAGCTCGGCCATGCGCGCGAACGACACGTTGCTCGATGCCTCCACCCGTGCCTGCAGCTGACGCGTGTCCTGTAACGGGAACAGACCCTTGGGCATGAGCAGGTAGAGCGCGATCGTAAGCGCCAGCGTCAGCGCCGCAGTGAACAATGTCAGTCCCTGATGCTCCAGTACCCAGACCAGCGAGCGATCATAAGCATCGCGCAGATGATCGAAGCGGCGCTGCAGCCAGCCGGCAGAGCCTCCGCTGGCAGCGGCATTTTCCCGAGTCAGCCAGCGGGCCGACATCATCGGCACCAGCGTCAGCGACACCAGCGCCGAGATCAGTATCGTGATGCCCAGCGTCGCCGCGAACTCGCGGAATAATCTGCCGACGATGTCGCTCATGAAGAACAGCGGTATCAGCACCGCCAGCAGCGATATCGTCAGCGACAAAATCGTGAAACCGATCTCACCCGCGCCTTTGAGCGCGGCCGTCATGGGTGGCTCGCCATCTTCGATATGCCGCGCAATGTTTTCCACCATGACGATCGCATCATCGACAACAAAGCCGGTGGCAATCGTCAGCGCCATCAGGCTCAGGTTATTCAGGCTGTAGCCTAGCAGGTACATCACGCCGCAGGTGCCGATCAGCGAGATCGGCACGGCCAGACTCGCAATCACCGTGGCGCGTGCATTGTGCAGGAAGATCAGAATAACCAGGACCACCAGCGCTACGGCGATGAACAGCTCCATCTCCACGTGTTCAACCGACGCGCGTATGCCGGCGGTGCGGTCGCTGAGCACCTCGACCCGGATCGCCGAGGGCAGCGCGGCTTGGAGCTCGGGCAGTCGCCGCTTGATTGCATCCACCGTGTCGATCACATTCGCGCCGGGCTGCCGCTGCACATTCAGGATCACCGCCGGTTGCAGATTGGCCCAGGCAGCAAGACGCACATTCTCGGCCGCTGGAACCACTGTCGCCACATCAGAGAGCCGTATCGGTGCGCCATTTTTCCACGCGACGATCAGCCGCTGATAATCCTCGGGCGAGCCGAGCTGATCATTGGCATTGATCGAATAAGAGCGCGAAGGTCCGTCAATCGTGCCCTTGGCCGTGTTGGCATTCGATGCGGTGATCGCGGTGCGCAAGGAGTCCAGCCCCAGCCCGGCGCTAGCCAGCGCGCGCGGGTTTGCTTGTATCCGTATCGCCGGCTTTTGCCCGCCCGACAAGGACACCAGACCGACACCCGATACC
>JBEDGK010000111.1:0-19224 GCA_041174665.1 Pseudomonadota bacterium | reverse complement strand
CAATGCATGCGCTGACTGCAATCCTGATCTGTGTTCTGGTTGGTCTGGTGACTTATGCGGTTGTGTTTATCGAGCGTGGTCAGCGAAAGATTTTGGTCAACTACGCGAAACGCCAGGTCGGTAACAAAGTGTATGGTGGCCAGAGTAGTCATCTGCCGCTCAAGCTAAACATGGCGGGGGTTATCCCGCCGATTTTTGCGTCGTCGATTATTTTGTTTCCAGCGACGATTACCAGTTGGTTTACATCCGGAGACGCCAGTGGTGGTGTAGTTCGTTTTCTGAAGGATTTGGCAGCATCTTTGGCGCCTGGCGAGCCGATTCATGCACTGTTGTATGCGGCAGCGATTGTGTTTTTTTGCTTCTTTTACACCGCGTTGGTGTTCAACAGCAAGGAAACTGCAGACAACTTGAAGAAGAGCGGTGCGTTTGTTCCGGGTATTCGTCCGGGTGAGCAGACTAGTCGTTACATCGACAGGATCTTGACGCGCCTGACCCTGGCTGGTGCGGTTTACATCACGGTGATCTGCTTGCTGCCAGAATTTCTGATCGCGCGCTGGAACGTACCGTTTTACTTTGGTGGGACCTCGCTGCTGATTATCGTTGTGGTGACCATGGACTTCATGGCGCAAGTGCAAAATTATGTGATGTCGCAGCAGTATGAATCCTTGCTGCGCAAGGCAAATTTCAAGGGCGGCATTGCGCCCCGTTGATTGAGAGGAATAAGCACTTTATATGTCCAAAGATGACGTGATTCAGATGCAGGGCGAGGTTCTAGAAAATCTTCCCAATGCGACCTTCAGGGTAAAGCTGGAAAACGGGCATGTGGTTCTGGGACATATTTCGGGAAAAATGCGAATGAACTATATCCGCATTCTTCCAGGCGATAAGGTTACGGTGGAATTGACACCGTATGATCTGAGCAGGGCGCGGATTGTTTTCCGCACGAAATAACTGGCGTACTTAAAAGACGGAAAGAAAGAGGGCTACCATGAAAGTGCTCGCATCAGTAAAGCGGATTTGCCGCAACTGCAAAATTATCAAGCGCAAAGGCGTTGTTCGCGTCATTTGCACCGAGCCGCGCCACAAGCAGCGCCAGGGTTAATTAACGTTATTGACTGAGGAATAACGAATGGCACGTATTGCAGGGGTTAACATCCCCAACCACCAGCACACCGTGATCGGCCTGACCGCCATCTATGGCATCGGTCGTCCGCGCGCAGAGAAGATCTGCGCATCCACCGGCGTCCCGAGCACCAAGAAGGTCAAGGATCTCGACGATAACGAACTTGAAAAGCTGCGCGACGAGATTGGCAAATTCATCGTGGAGGGTGACCTTCGTCGTGAGCTGTCGATGAACATCAAGCGACTCATGGACCTTGGTTGCTATCGCGGTCTACGACATCGCCGTGGCCTGCCGGTTCGTGGCCAGCGCACACGTACCAATGCCCGCACCCGCAAGGGACCGCGCAAAGCAGCGCAAGCGCTGAAGAAGTAATCCTGTAGCGGATTCAAGGAAACCACCATGGCAAAATCACCGAACAACGCCGCATCCGCGCGCGTTCGCAAGAAAGTCAAAAAGAACGTTGCTGAGGGCATTGCACATATTCATGCGTCCTTCAACAACACCATCATCACGATCACTGATCGTCAAGGTAATGCCTTATCTTGGGCGACATCGGGCGGTGCGGGCTTTAAAGGCTCGCGCAAATCGACCCCCTTTGCAGCACAGGTTGCTGCGGAAGCGGCTGGCAAGGTGGCTGTCGAGTGCGGCGTCAAGAATCTCGAGGTTCGCATCAAGGGCCCCGGCCCCGGCCGTGAATCCGCGGTTCGCGCGCTCAATAGCCTCGGCATCAAGATCACCCAGATCCAGGACGTCACGCCCGTGCCTCACAATGGCTGCCGTCCACCGAAGCGTCGCCGTATCTAAAACGCTTTTAGCAGTACCCGAAGGTGACCCGCCTTGTCAGGCGGGTTTTGTTCTGAAGACCACCGTCTGGTAGCAAGTAGACCAGACTAGCGCCTGACAGCATTGCTGCCGGGGCGTCACTAAAAAAAGGAAACAACGTGGCACGTTATATCGGTCCCAAAGCCAAACTCTCACGCCGTGAAGGCACCGACCTGTTCCTGAAGAGTGCTCGCCGCTCGCTGGAATCCAAGTGCAAGCTCGATTCCAAACCCGGTCAGCATGGCCGCACTTCCGGCGCCCGAACCTCTGACTACGGCAATCAGCTGCGCGAAAAGCAGAAGGTCAAGCGCATCTACGGCGTACTCGAGCGTCAGTTCCGCCGCTACTTTGCCGAGGCTGATCGCCGCAAAGGAAATACCGGCGAGACCCTGCTGCAATTGCTCGAGTCGCGTCTGGACAATGTCGTATACCGCCTGGGATTTGCATCCACCCGCGCCGAAGGTCGTCAGTTGGTCTCGCACAAGGCGATCACCGTAAACGGCCATGTGGTGAACATTCCCTCTTACCAGGTCAAGGTGGGAGATGTCGTTGCCGTGCGCGAGAAGGCCAAGAAGCAGATTCGCATCGCTGAGGCGCTGTCCCTAGCCGAGCAGACTGGTTTCCCGATCTGGGTCGCCGTCGATGCCAAGAAGATGGAAGGCTCGCTCAAGACCTTGCCAGACCGCTCCGACTTCAACCAAGAAGTCAACGAGTCTCTGATCGTCGAATTGTACTCACGATAATTTCCCCGGCGCTGGCGGTCATGCTGCCAGCGCCTTTCGATATGCCATCAGCCTTATCGGTGTAACGAGCCGAGGGTATTGAAAGGACATTCATGCAAAACAATCTGTTAAAGCCACGAATCATCGAAGTCGAGCCGCTCGGTCTCGGCCACGCTAAAGTCGTGATGGAGCCGTTCGAGCGCGGCTATGGCCACACGCTCGGCAATGCGCTGCGCCGCGTGCTGCTGTCGTCGATGGTGGGTTACGCGCCGACTGAAGTCACCATCGCTGGCGTCGTTCATGAGTATTCTTCGCTGGATGGTGTGCAGGAAGACGTGGTTGATATCCTGTTGAACCTCAAGGGCGTCGTGTTCAAGCTGCACAGTCGCGATGAAGTGACCCTGAGCCTGAAAAAAGAAGGTGAAGGCCCCGTCCTAGCGTCCGACATCGATCTGCCACATGACGTCGAGCTGATTAACCCTGACCATGTGATCGCTCATCTGACGCCGGGTGGCAAGCTTGATATGCAGGTGAAGGTTGAGAAAGGTCGTGGCTATGTACCCGGCAACGTACGCCGCCTCGCTGAAGATGCCAACAAGACGATCGGCCGAATCATCCTCGATGCGTCGTTCTCTCCGGTCAAGCGCGTATCTTACTCGGTCGACTCTGCCCGCGTGGAGCAGCGCACCGATCTGGACAAACTGGTCATCAATATCGAGACCAATGGCGTGATCACCCCCGAAGAGGCCATTCGTCAGTCCGCACGTGTGCTGGTGGATCAGCTGAACGTGTTTGCCGCTCTGGAAGGCACCGAGACTGCAGCCGAGGCCCCATCGCGCGCTCCGACCGTCGATCCTATCCTGCTGCGTCCGGTCGACGATCTCGAGCTTACCGTACGTTCCGCAAACTGCCTCAAAGCCGAGAACATCTACTACATCGGCGACCTGATCCAGCGCAGCGAGAACGAACTGCTGAAGACGCCGAATCTGGGCCGCAAGTCGCTCAACGAAATCAAAGAGGTCCTTGCTTCGCGTGGTCTCACGCTGGGCATGAAGCTCGAGAACTGGCCGCCTGCAGGTCTCGACAAGTAACCCGGAGAATCTCCGGTTTGAACAACACTATTTACCGGCCCGCGCAATGCCCGAACTTCATCACAGAGGTTCGGGCCCGTCGATAGAAGAGCTGGATTGAAAACTCTGAAAAGGAAATACCATGCGTCACCGTCACGGACTCCGTAAACTGAATCGAACCTCGTCGCATCGTCTGGCGATGCTGCGCAACATGACTGTTTCATTGCTGCGTCACGAAGCGATCAAGACCACGCTGCCCAAGGCCAAAGAGCTGCGCCGTGTCGTCGAACCCATTATCACGCTCGCGAAGAACGATACGCTAGCGAACAAGCGCCTGGCATTCAGTCGGCTTCGCGACCGCGAGATCGTGGTCAAGTTGTTCGCCGAGATCGGCCCCCGCTATGCGAACCGCAATGGGGGCTACATGCGCATCCTGAAAATGGGTTTCCGCGTTGGCGACAATGCGCCTATGGCCTATGTCGAATTAGTCGATCGTCCCGAGCACACCACAGACGCTGCCGCAGCCTGAGTCTGTACAACCGGACATCCACGCAAAAGCCAGCCTAGTCTGGCTTTTGTGTTGTTTGGGCCCGGAATACTTGTGCGGTTTGTGGCAACATCATGGACTGACTTTGTCTGCAACAACGCCATGTCCATCCTCCGAGTAACCGACCTGCACAAATCCTATGGTGAGGGGGCTACCCGCGTTGGCGTGATCAACGGGCTCTCGTTCAGCCTCAGGCAGGGTGAGTGCTATGGTCTGCTGGGGCCAAACGGTGCAGGCAAGACGACGACGTTGAGGTTATGCCTCGGGCTTGCCGAGCCCGATCAGGGACAGATCACCCTGGTCGGGCGCGAGGTACCCGCGAGCGCGCGGCTTGCGCGCATGCGGGTCGGTGTGGTGCCACAGATAGACAGCCTCGATCCGGATTTTACGGTCGAAGAAAATCTGCAGGTCTATGGCCGCTATTTCAGCCTGCGGGACCACGAGATAGCTGCCCGATTGCCGTGGCTGCTTGAATTCGCCAGCCTTACGGTGAAACGCCATGCGCGCATCAGCGAGCTCTCGGGCGGCATGAAGCGGCGTCTGACCCTGGCACGCGCACTGGTGAATGACCCTGATCTGATCTTCATGGATGAGCCGACCACCGGCCTCGATCCTCAGGCAAGGCATTTGATCTGGGAGCGTCTGAAAGCCCTGCTTTCATCCGGCAAGACGATCCTGCTGACGACCCACTTCATGGATGAAGCCGAGCGCCTGTGTGACCGTCTGGCCGTGATCGATCACGGGCGCATGATCGCCGAGGGTGCCCCGCGCGAGTTGATCGCTCAGCATATCGAGCCTCAGGTACTGGAAGTGTACGGTGAAAATATCGCCTCATGGGAGCAACGCGCTCGGGCGCTGGCAGATCGCATGGAGATCAGTGGTGACACGGTGTTCTGTTATGTCCGTAACGCAGAGCCTTTATTGCAGAACCTTGCTGGGGTGAAAGGGCTGCGCTATCTGCATCGTCCTGCGAATCTCGAAGATTTGTTTTTGAAGCTAACCGGTCGAGAAATGCGGGACTGAGCGAGTGATCTGATGTCGCGACTTTATCTTCCTCCTGTGCTCAGTCTGCGCTTCATTCCGGTCTGGCGGCGTAACTTCCTCGTCTGGCGTAAGCTGGCCATCGCCAGCGTGATAGGCAATATCGCTGAACCCATGATCACGCTGATCGCATTCGGTTATGGACTAGGAAGCCTGCTGCAGCATATCGATGGCATACCGTACATTGAATTTTTGGCCAGCGGATCCATCGCCATGTCCGTGATGATGGCTGCCTCCTTTGAAGCTTTGTACTCCGCGTTCTCGCGCATGCATGCGCAGAAGACCTGGGAATCTTTGCTGAACGCGCCACTGGCACTGGACGACGTCGTGCTGGCCGAAATGCTGTGGGCAGCAAGCAAGGCATTGATTTCTGGGTTGGCGATCTTGCTCGTGCTATTCACTTTGGGAATAGGCCTGCATCCGACCACCTTGCTAGTTCCCCCGGTACTTTTCCTGATCGGGATGACTTTCGCATCCATCGCGCTGATCATGAACGCTATCGCCCGTGGCTACGATTTCTTTACGTATTACTTCACGCTAGTGCTGACGCCGATGATTTTTTTATCGGGGGTCTACTATCCGGCACGGCAGTTACCCGGCTGGCTGCAGGTGGCCACCGATATTCTGCCGCTGGGCGTCGCTGTTCAGCTTGTGCGACCATTGATATTAGGCCGGTTGCCTGATGGCGCGGGCGGATATGTGCTGGCGCTGGTCGCTTACTGCGCTGCGGGTTTCTACATTGCGACGGTGCTGACCCGTCGCCGTTTGCTCAGATAAATTGCGGAAGCTACTCATGGAACAGGTGCTGCTGGTGTTGACTAATCTTCCGGATGCTGAATCGGCTCACTCTCTCGCTCGCGGACTCGTCGAGGCCCGTCTCGCGGCCTGCGTCAATCTGATGCCCGGCGTACAGTCGGTCTACCGATGGCAGGGCGAGATCGAGCACGCGAGCGAGATCACGCTGCTGATCAAGACGACGCATAAGCATTATGCGCAGCTGCAGCAGGCCATTATTAGTCATCATCCTTACGAACTTCCCGAAGTGATTGCACTGCCGATCTCCAATGGCTACGCGAGTTACCTGCGCTGGGTGGCGACAGAAACTGCAGCAGATGATCATGCATAAATACCTGTACCGGCTGCTCGTTGTCCTTCTCATCTCGCTGACCCAAGCCGTCTCGGCGTTCACTGAGACTGATTTTCTGCCGCCTGAGAAGGCGTTTCAATTCAGCGCGCGCATGGCAGACGCCAAAACCATCGTCGTTAGCTTTCAGATCGCCGACGGTTACTACCTGTACCGCGAGCGGCTTGGTTTCAAAGCCGAGGGCGCCACGCTGGGTAAGCCAGAGATCCCGCGCGGTAAGATCAAGTTTGATCCAAATTTCGATAAAGACGTCGAGACCCTTCGCCAGCACATCGAAATACCTATACCAGTACAGGCTACGGGATCTTTCACGCTGACGGTAGCGAGTCAGGGTTGTTCCGACAAAGGCTTGTGCTACGCACCGATGGAGTCCATCACACGATTTCCAATCCAGACTTTGCGTGGCGACGATGCAGCGCAGCCCATAGAAGCCCAGCCGACCGAAGCAGCACAGTCCATCGGCGCCGCGTCTGACACCGAGATGGGTCGCATTGAGGCTTCGCTAGCCAGCGGCCGTCTGTCAGTCATATTGCCCTTGTTCCTGTTGCTGGGCATTGGCCTGTCTTTCACCCCTTGCGTGCTGCCGATGGTACCTATCCTGTCGTTCATCATTGTGGGCGAGGGTACGCAGACCAGTCGCCGCCGCGCCTTTCTGTTGTCAGTCGCCTATTCACTGGGTATGGCGCTGGTTTACACCGCGTTGGGTATTGCTGCAGGGCTGGTCGGTGAAGGTTTGTCTGCGGCGCTGCAGAGCCCGGCCCTGTTGACCGCATTTGCATTGTTCCTGGTGGTGCTCTCTTTGTCGATGTTCGATATCTACCAGCTACAAGTTCCTGCTTCCGTGCAACTGATGCTGACACAGCTCTCTGAGAGACAACAGGGCGGCAAGTTGATCGGCGTATTCGTGATGGGCGCCATCTCGGCACTCATCGTCGGACCCTGTGTCGCCGCGCCACTCGCCGGTGCACTGGTCTACATCAGCCAGACCCGCGATGTGCTTATCGGTGGCAGTGCGCTGTTTGCCATGGCCGCTGGCATGAGCGTGCCGTTGTTACTGGTGGGGTTGTCGGCAGGCACCTTGCTGCCACGCGCTGGTCACTGGATGCAGGCGGTAAAACCTCTGTTTGGCGTACTGATGCTGGCGCTCGCACTGTGGATGGTGAACTCTCTGATACCCGGTTGGATGCTGATGTTAGGTTGGGGCACACTGGGCGTGGGTTATGGCATTTTCCTGCTAAGGAGCACACGTCTTGGAGCCGTAGCGAAGTTTGTTGGCCTGATATTCGTGCTGATCGGTCTGTTGCAATGGGTCGGACTGGCCGCCGGCAGTCGCGATCCTTGGGCGCCATTAGCGGGGCTCTCTGGCGAGAAAGTCAACAAGGTAGAGTTCAGGCGAATCAAGACTGCAGAAGAGCTTGATCGCGCGATCGCAGACGCAGCCGGCAAGCGCGTGATGCTGGATTTCTATGCTGACTGGTGCGTGTCCTGCATTGAGATGGAGAAGCTGACCTTTACTGATCCCCGGGTGCGCGCGGTTATGGATGAGATGCTATTGCTGCAAGCAGACGTCACTGCCAATGATGCAGACGACAAGGCCTTGCTCAAGCGGTTTGGTTTGTTCGGTCCTCCGGGCATTCTCTTTTTTGACTCTCAGGGGCGAGAACTACGCTCCGCGCGCGTGATCGGCTATCAGAACCCTGTACGATTTATGGAGTCTCTGCGAAATGTCGTCGTGGGAGCTTCTGCTGCAACCACCACCTCGCCCCCCGCCAAATAGCCAGCTGCTATTAGCAAAGAGCCAGATTGTATTTTTCAGTTGTATCCTGGCTGGCTATAGTAGATTTTAAGTACTAGACAGAGGAGATTCGAATGACCGTAAGACTAGGCGATACCGCACCTGATTTCGAGCAAGACTCATCGATTGGCAAGATCCGTTTCCACGAATGGGCGGGCGACTCCTGGGTCGTGCTGTTCTCTCATCCTGCCGATTTCACCCCCGTCTGCACGACCGAGCTCGGTCTGACTGCAAAGCTGAAGCCCGAATTCGACAAGCGCCATGTGAAGGCCATCGCGCTGTCGGTTGATCCGGCCGACAAGCACAAGGA
This sequence comes from Pseudomonadota bacterium, assembly GCA_041174665.1. GTDB lineage: Bacteria > Pseudomonadota > Gammaproteobacteria > Burkholderiales > Burkholderiaceae_D > Pernthalerella. The sequence goes on along the minus strand of JBEDGK010000111.1, from coordinate 10,650 downwards.
CTGGATCAAAGATATCGAAGACACCCAAAAGACTGTCGTCGGTTTCCCCATTGTCGCCGATGCCGACAAATCGGTATCCACGCTGTACGACATGATTCATCCGAATCAATCAGAGACAGCGACGGTTCGTTCGTTGTTTGTCATCGACCCGAAGAAAAAAATACGTCTGATGATTACCTATCCGATGAGCACGGGCCGGAACTTCGATGAAGTATTGCGAGTGATCGATGCGCTTCAACTGACGGATGGCTATACCGTCGCCACGCCGGGCAACTGGAAAGATGGCGATGATGTGATTATTCCGCTGTCAGTGCAGGATGAAGCTGTGATCAAGCAGAAGTATCCGAAAGGGTATTCGGCGCCTCGTCCGTATTTGCGTATTACGCCTCAGCCAAACAAGTAAGGCTTGGCCGTCAGTTGAAATCCATCGCCCGCATTCAACCGTGCGGGCGTTTTTGCTCCTGAATTCACTAGCCAGCGCTGTCCCCCATGTCAGCCTTGCTGGGGTGGTCGGGAGTAGTGGCAGTCGTACTTCAGGGGGTCTTGCCTGAGGAGCTGTCCGCGTCCGCGATCCTGGTCATGGCCTCCCCCGGGGCGGTCTGGGTAGTGCTGGGTTTCGGCGAGACAAAAGGATCACTAATATCAACGCGTCGCTGAGTGATGTGCTTTTCGCGCGAGATAGCGTGGCGCTTCTGGGGAGGGTTGGGCATTTTCTCTGCCCGATCAGTTGTGGTGTCGGAGGGTTTGTCGGGCATCGTGGCAGGAGTAGGGTTTGGGTCGGCCGTTCCCAGCGCTTGATGATTGCCTCCATATTTGCTGCGGAATCTTTTGATTTCATCAGCGGTTAAATCTTTGGTCTTTTTCTCGGGATTTTTGTACAAGGTCTCGACGCCCTCATTGTTGACTCTTACGAGAATCCCACTTTGGCTGGCCGCCGTAAATTTTCCGGCAAAGACGGCGTAAGGCACTTGCATATGAGTGTCATAGTCGATTCTCAGCTGATCTGCAAAACTATTTTTTTTGTTTATAGACTGCGACTCGAACATATCCTTCACATGCCTCATGCTTTTTGCAAACTGAGCAGATGAGAGACTTTTTTGACTGCTCATGCAAAATCTCTTGAAATCATTCATGGTTTGCTGATTACTGCGCGCCAAGCCTTTGTTTTGCATGTCGATGACGGTGTTTTTATCTGCAGCGAAAAAAATCGTCATCTCTTTTGTTGAGCCATCTTGCAACGTGACAGAAGATTTCTTGCTACCAACTACTTTTTCTGATGATGTATCGATGTGCATGAACGATTGGGTTTCATCGATCTGAAAAGCAAATTTTGCTGAGGAAAGGCTCATCTCGCCCCCTTTTGTTGCGTTAATGAGACGCTTTTGTGTTGGGTGTCCATAACCTCAAACAAAGCAAGAGATCGGTAACGCAAACTGACCTCAGTGTTCCATCGCACTTTGCGTGCGATCGAGCGCAAACGGCGAGCCACTAGACTAGCGCTGCCGGTGCGGGCCGAGGGAGGAAAGGGAGGCGGGAGTAGAAAATTACGGGGGCAGCCAGACGAATAATCGGGCAAGCTGCCGCCGAGTTTTTGGTTATTTCTGTAGAAGCCGAGCAATATCGCGGGCAAAGTAGGTCAGCACCCCATTCGCGCCCGCACGCTTGAAGCACATCATGGCCTCCATCATGATCTTGTCATGATCGACCCAGCCGTTCTGCGCAGCGGCTTTGATCATCGCGTATTCGCCACTGACTTGGTAAGCGTAGGTTGGCAGTCGGAATTCATCCTTCACGCGGCGCACGATGTCCAAGTAGGGCATGCCAGGCTTGACCATCACCATGTCCGCGCCTTCGGCGATATCCAACGCCACTTCGCGCAGTGCTTCATCGCTGTTGCCAGGATCCATCTGGTAGGTCGCCTTGCTCCCTTTGCCCAGATTGGCCGCCGAGCCGACGGCGTCGCGGAAAGGGCCATAGTAAGCTGAAGCATACTTCGCCGAGTACGCCATGATACGTGTGTGGATATGCTTGTTTGCTTCAAGCGCTTCACGTATCGCGCCGATGCGGCCATCCATCATGTCCGAAGGCGCAACGATATCTACACCCGCTTCGGCCTGTGCCAGCGCCTGCCTTACCAGCAGCGGCGTGGTCTCGTCATTGAGCACATAACCATTTGCATCCAGCACGCCATCTTGTCCATGGCTGGTATAGGGATCCAGTGCGACATCGGTCAGGATGCCCAGTTCCGGGAAGCGCTGTTTCAGTTCGCGCACCGCGCGTGGCACCAATCCTTGCGGATTGATGGCTTCGATGCCGTCTGGAGTCTTCAGGGACACATCAATGACTGGGAACAGCGCGAGTACCGGAATGCCGAGCTTCACGCAGTCTTCCGCGACGGGCAGCAGCAGGTCGATCGACAGCCGCTCCACGCCCGGCATCGAGGCGACGGACTCGCGCTGGTTTTTGCCGTCGAGGATGAAGACCGGATAAATCAGGTCGGCGGAGGTGACGACATGCTCTCGCATCATCGCGCGTGAGAACGCATCGCGCCGCATGCGCCGCATGCGAATTGCAGGAAACAGAGGCTGAGGATGTGTAGACATAATGATGTATGTGAAGGTAGTGAACTGAACTTGAACCTACAACGCCTGCGAATGCCAGCGGGTTGCCCGCATGGGAATTGCCGAACTTTTCGCGTCGCTCACCCTCAGACTGATAGGTGATTGCTCACCTCCCGCTTCTCCTCCCTGAGCGGGGCCGTTCTGCCTGTGGGTGGCTCGGCGTTGAACCCTGGAGACCCCCCTTTCTCCAGGGTTTTTTTATGTGTTTTCTTCGGCTGGCGCTGCGTCGGCTGATTCATTCAGGTCGAGCAAGTTGCGAATCTTTTGGTCCGCCTCGTCCACCCCGATGCGCTTGGTCGCCGAAAAAAGCTGAGCCGTGAAAGGAAGCGGTGTGCCAGACTCGTCAACATAACTTGACAAAACCGTGTGTGCAAGTCGCAGCGCATCAGCGGCTTCGCTGCGGTTCAGCTTATCCGCCTTGCTCAATAGACAATGGATTGGTTTTCCGGTCCCCGCAAACCATTCGAGCATCTGAATATCCAGCTCGGTGAAAGGGCGTCGCGCATCCATGATCAGCACCAGCGCAACCAGCGGATCCCGCACCTGTACATAGCGGCCCAGCAGGTCTTGCCAGTGATCCTTGGCAGAGCCTGAGACTTCCGCATAGCCATAGCCCGGAAGGTCCACCAGAAACGCGCGTATCTCATCAATGCGGGTCGGATCCTTTCGATGCTGGCCCACATGCGCGCCACCGATGGAAAAGAAATTGATGTGCTGCGTGCGGCCCGGCGTCTTGGATGCAAACGCCAGCCGTTTCTGATTGCACAGGAGATTGATCGCGGTTGATTTGCCGGCGTTCGAGCGGCCGGCGAAGGCAATCTCGGGCACTTTATATTTTGGCAAATCGCCTAGTCGGTTGACGGTGGTGAAGAATCGGGCTTGCCAGAGGACGGACATAAATCGTTGCCAGAGCGGCATCGGGGCGGGGGAGAGCCTGCCATTGTAGTACAATGCCGGGCTGTAATTTGACATCAAAATTTTGCGAAAAATCTTGTTCCATGCCGTGCCGGCCGGCGTTAATGGCGGTAATGGACGGCAGGACAAGAAACTCAATTTCCATTCCCGGGTGTTTGAATGAATCGTGCTCTACCGTCTTTCATGAAGTTCGTTTTCATCGTCGCGCTGACTTTCGCAGCAGTTGCCTCTGCCTCCGAGGACAAGGCAAACCCCGCTGATGCCAACAAGGGTGGCACGCTATATGCCAGCGGTGACGCATCCCGCGGCGTCATGGCTTGCGTCGCTTGCCATGGCAACGCCGGCAACTCAAGCATTACGCAAAATCCCAAGCTGGCAGGCCAGCACGCGGCGTACCTGCAGAAACAACTCCACGAATTCAAGGGCCCGACCCGCAACAACGCGGTGATGACTGCGATTTCGAAGGCGCTCTCCGATGATGACATTCGCAATCTGGCAGCGTACCTTGAGCAGCAGAAGCAGCAGCCTGGCGCAGCGAAGAACAAGGCCACGGTCGAACTGGGCAAGAAGATCTACCGAGCTGGCATCGCCGAGAAGAACGTGCCTGCCTGTGCAGGCTGCCATGGCCCGAATGGTGCTGGTGTACCCGCTCAATTTGCCCGTATCGGCGGCCAGCATCAGGATTACACTGTCGCGCAGCTCACCAACTTCCGCACCGGCACACGCGCCAATAATGCCCAGATGACGGCGGTCGGCAAGCGTATGTCCGATGACGAGATGCAGGCAGTCGCAGACTATATAGCCGGCCTCAAGTAATCTTCAGCTCGGACAGGTGCCGGGCATCCAACAAACCGTCGACCACGAGCGACGATGATTCGAGGGGGTGGCTAAAGCCGCCCCTCTTCATTTGGTGAGCGTGCAGCCGACCGCGCGCCCGAGACAAGACAGGTAAGCATTCGACATGAGTACGAGCACTGAAGGTATTGTTCTGCAGACCCGCCGTCGCTGGCTCTCTGACATGGTCGAGCTGCTGTCATCGATGCGCTTCGCCATCAGCCTGCTGACGGTGATTTCCATCGCTTCGGTGATCGGCACCGTGGTGACGCAAAATGAACCTATGCCGAACTACGTGAATCAGTTTGGCCCATTCTGGTTCGAGATCTTCGCGCAGTTTTCCATCTATTCGGTGTACTCGGCATGGTGGTTCCTGCTGATCATGGCCTTTCTAGTGACCTCCACTTCGTTGTGCATCGTGCGCAATGCGCCTAAGATGATCAATGACATGCGCAGCTGGCGCGATCAGGTGCGCGAGCAATCACTGCGTAATTTTCATCATCATGTTGAATGGCAGGGCGCCGGTAACGTCCCGGATCTTGCGCGAGAAACAGCGCGCCGTGTGGAAGCCGAGGGTTTCCAGGTCAGACTGGTCGAGAAAGAGAATTCCGTGCTGGTGACTGCCAAGCAGGGTGCGGCGAACAAGCTGGGCTACATCTTTGCGCATTCAGCCATTGTGATCATTTGTATTGGCGGACTGCTCGATTCCAATCTGCCGATTAGTGCGCAGCAATGGCTGTTCGACAAGCAGCCTTTCATTGGCAACGGCATCATCGCAGAGATTCCGGCAAAGCACCGGCTGAGCACCAGCAATCCCACCTTTCGAGGCAATACCTTCGTTCCCGAAGGAGCAAGCAGCAACACCACGATTTTGCCCATGAGCGAAGGTGTGATGATTCAGGAGTTGCCATTCACCTTGCAGCTGCAGAAATTCATCATCGATTTTTATCCTACCGGTATGCCCAAGCTGTTTGCCAGCGAAGTACTCGTCACCGATCATGAAACCGGAAAGACCTTCCCCGCGACCATCAAGGTGAATGAGCCGCTGGTCTACAAGGGTCTGGCGGTCTATCAGTCCAGCTTCGAAGACGGTGGCAGCCGTCTGAAGCTGGTCGGTTATCCAATGAAGGGTGTGAATAACCAGAATTTTCAGGTCGAGGGTGAGGTTGGCAAATCAACCCCGCTACTTGGCAGTTCCGGCGCCGAGTACACCATTGAATGGTCGGGCTTCCGTCCGTTCAATGTCGAGAATACCTCCGCCGCCAATGGTCAGGATGTGCGTGCAGTCGATCAGGGCAAGAGCTTCAATGAAAAATTCTCCGCGAAACTCGATCAACAGCTGGGCTCGGCCGCCAGTAACAAAAAAAACAAAGACCTGAAGAATGTCGGTCCCAGCGTGCAGTACAAGCTGCGGGACAAGAACGGGCAGGCGCGCGAATTCAATAACTACATGCTGCCGGTCACCATCGATGGCGCAGAGGTCTTTCTGGCAGGCTTGCGTGATTCGCCCGCGGAGCAATTCCGTTACCTGCGCATTCCCGCCGATGACAAAGGCAGCATGACCGACTGGATGCGCCTGCGCGCCGCGCTGGCTGATACCAGTCTGCGCGAAAAAGCGGCGCGCCGTTACGCAGAAAAAGTACCCTTGAGCGCTGGTTCGGCTGTGCCGCTGCGAGAGCAGTTGCAGGCTTCGGCGCTACGCAGCCTAAATGTGTTTATCGGTGATAAGGAATCGACCGGCTATGTCGCTATTGCCCGCTTCATCGGCAAGTTGCCAGAAGATCAGCAAGAAAAAGCGGCCGATATCTTCATGAAGATACTCAACGGCAGCCTGTGGGAGTTGTGGCAGGTGGCGCGTGAAAAAGACGGTCTGCCGGCCATGGCTGCCGACGAAAAAAATGGTCGCTTCCTGCAGCTGGCCACGAATGCCATGGCCGATGCCTTTTTTTACGAAGCGCCAGTGCTGCTTCAGCTGCAAGGATTTGACCAGGTGAAAGCCTCGGTCTTCCAGATAACCCGATCTCCCGGTAAGAATGTTGTCTATCTGGGCTGCCTACTGCTCGTGCTGGGCGTGTTCGCCATGCTGTATGTTCGCGAGCGCCGGCTCTGGGTCTGGGTCAGGCCATCGGGCGATGGCCGTAGCCATGCGCTGATGGCCATGAGCTCCCAGCGCCGAAGCCTCGATTTCGACAAGGAATTCGAGCACCTGAAAGTCCGACTGACGAGCTGATGAAACAGCCCTGATCGCTGCCGGGGCATGCAGCACGGCAGCGAGCGCTGCACTATACTTCCCTCACTTGCAATTCAGACGGCGTTTGAACGGAGGTTTCAGACGCTGTTGCCCGGAGAGACACCATGGAACTCACACAAAACCCTGGCTATGAAGAAACCCCCGGGTTACTCAAAAGCCGCAGCCTGCTCGACTGGGTCTTCGCCGCGCTGCTCGCCGCAGGCGCACTGTTCTCGCTGAACCGTTACGGCGAGTTCATGGACATCTACGAAAAAGGCATCCTGCTGGCAGCCGTGCCCACCTTTGTCGGGTTGGGCTGGTACTGGCGGCCAATGCGTGTGCTGATGCTGCTGATCGCCGCATTGTCCATTGGCGCCATCTCACTCTACAACGGTAATCTCGAGATGGCGCAATCGCGCTTCTGGCTCAAGTATCTGTTGTCCAGCCAGTCCGCCATTCTATGGATGAGCACACTGTTCTTCCTGTCTACGCTATTTCACTGGGGCGGCTTGCTCTCGCGCTCTGCATTCGGCGGTGCGATCGGCAGCAAGCTCTGCTGGGCGGCGATACTGTTAGGCTTCACCGGGATGATGGTGCGCTGGTACGAATCTTATCTGCTGGGTGCAGATGTCGGGCACATCCCCGTCTCGAATCTGTATGAGGTCTTCATCTTGTTCTGTCTGATCACGGCGCTGTTCACCGTGTTTTATGAAGGTAAGTACGAAACTCGGCAGGTCAGCGCATTCATTCTGCTCGTGATCTCCGCCGCTGTCGGCTTCTTGCTGTGGTACATGACCAGCCGTGATGCGCATGAAATACAACCGCTAGTGCCTGCGTTGCAAAGCTGGTGGATGAAAATTCATGTGCCAGCTAATTTCATTGGTTATGGCACCTTCGCGCTGGCCGCGATGGTAGGTATTGCCTATCTGGTGAAATCCAAAGGTGTGCTCGAAGATCGTCTGCCACCTCTGGAAGTGCTGGATGACATCATGTACAAGGCGATCGCGGTCGGCTTTGCTTTCTTCACGATTGCTACCATCCTTGGTGCCTTGTGGGCGGCCGATGCCTGGGGTGGTTACTGGTCGTGGGATCCCAAAGAGACCTGGGCGCTGATTGTTTGGCTGAATTATGCCGCTTGGCTGCACATGCGATTGATGAAAGGCTTGCGTGGACAACTTGCTGCGTGGTGGGCGGTGGTCGGGTTGCTCGTCACCACCTTTGCTTTCCTCGGGGTGAACATGTTCCTTTCAGGTCTGCACTCCTACGGCGAGTTGTAGGAACCTGAATCTCGAAACCGGAGCGACTGTCCAACCGGGCAGCCGCACCACAGTAAAAGACGCTGATATTTTCCAAAGAGCACTGCCACGGAGTACGCAATGCTGATCAGGCGCCCCCGCTTTGCCGAACCTGCTGCTTCCGAAATAACGCCTTGCCATCTTGCCGAGTCGCGCAGACTTTTTCTGAGTCAGCTGGCGTCTGGCGCACTTGCCGCCACGGGCATCACAGCTGACGCCGCCGCAGCAGACAGTGGCACACGACATCTGACTGCGCCGGTTAACCCAGCCTACCTCGCGAAAGACAAGCCAACGCGTTTCGATGACGCGAGCACGTACAACAATTTCTATGAGTTCGGCATGGACAAGGCTGATCCTGCGATGTACGCGGGCTCGCTCAAGACTCGTCCATGGACAGTCCGCATCGAAGGTGAGGTAAAAAAACCCCTGACGCTCGATATCGATGCGCTACTAAAGCTCGCTCCGCTTGAGGAGCGCCTGTACCGCTTACGCTGCGTCGAGGGCTGGTCAATGGCGATTCCGTGGATAGGTTATTCCTTCGCTGAGCTGATTCGCAAGGTCGAGCCCACAGGCAATGCGAAGTTCATTGAATTCACATCGCTGGCTGATCCGGCGCAGATGCGCGGCGTGAACAGCCGTGTACTGGATTGGCCCTACGTCGAAGGCTTGCGCATGGACGAGGCAAGTCATCCGCTGACGCTACTATGTGTCGGCATGTATGGACAAGTACTGCCCAATCAGAATGGCGCGCCAGTACGTATCGTGGTGCCCTGGAAATACGGTTTCAAGTCAGCCAAATCCATTGTGCGCATTCGCTTCACCGAGCAGCAGCCGCGCACCGCTTGGGGCCGTGCAGCGCCTGAGGAGTATGGCTTCTATTCGAACGTCAATCCTGAGGTCGCACATCCCAGATGGTCGCAGGCAACCGAGCGCCGCATCGGCGAGGATGGCCTGTTCAACCGCAAGCGCAAGACACTGATGTTCAATGGATACCCCGAGGTCGCATCACTGTATGCAGGCATGGATCTGAAAAAATTCTTCTGACTCAGCACATGCAGACGATTTTGCCGCAGCGCTTGCGCAGTGTGAAGCTGGCGCTGTTTGCAGCAGCACTCCTACCTCTGCTGCGCGTGGTGTATCTCGGGTTTCAGGACAGACTCGGCGCTAACCCCATCGAATTCGTCACCCGAGCCAGCGGTGACTGGACGCTATATTTTCTATGCTTCACTTTGGCGATCACGCCATTGCGCCGACTCACTGGCGTGAAATGGTTGCTGTCGTTGCGGCGCATGTTGGGTCTTTACACCTTCTTTTACGCGTGCCTGCATTTCGTTTGCTTCCTGTGGTTCGATCACTTTTTTGATCTGGAAGCGATGTGGCGCGATGTCCTGAAACGACCCTTCATCACCGTGGGTTTTGCTTCCTTTGTGCTGCTCGTGCCACTGGCAGCGACCAGTCCGGATCGCATCCGCCGCTGGCTGGGTCGGCGCTGGGTATTGCTGCACAGGCTGATTTACCCGATCGCCATACTGGCGATTCTGCATTTTTGGTGGATGAGGGCGGGCAAGAACAACTTCGGTGATCCGCTCTTGTTCGGGGCGGTCATTGCGCTGCTGCTGGGATACAGGCTGGTATGTCGCTGGCGTGAGCATCAGACGTCACACCGGCCGAGCTAAATACGTTTCATATGTTTTCAAGTGAAAACAACTCGGAAGGGGTCTCCCGTCGGCGTATCAGCCGGAACTGTTCGCCATTGACCAGTACCTCCGCCGCACGGCCGCGGGTATTGTAGTTGGATGCCATCGTCATCCCATAGGCACCGGCCGACATGATCGCCAGCAGATCGCCCGGCTCGACAGCCAGCGCACGTTCGCGTGCAAGCCAGTCGCCCGATTCGCAGACCGGGCCCACCACGTCATACACCCGAGCAGATGCTTCGCGTTGAGTCACCGGCAATACGCCATGCCAAGCTTCGTACATTGCCGGACGCATCAGGTCATTCATCGCCGCATCGACCACAGCAAAATTCTTGCCGGTGCCATGCTTGAGGTACTGAACTTCGGTGACCAGAACACCCGCATTGCCGACGATGGATCGGCCCGGCTCGAACATTACCGTGATCGGCGTACCGCCATATTTTTCTTTGCGCCAGCCATCAATTCGTGCAAACAAGCGTGATAAATAGTCACCGACTGCGACCGGCTTTTCATCATCATAGGTAATGCCAATGCCGCCGCCAATATCCAGATGATGCAGATCGATGCCTGCCGCATGCAGACGATCAGCCAGTTCGATCACCTTATCCAGCGCTTCCAGCAGAGGTGCATCATCCAGCAGCTGGGAACCAATATGACAATCGATACCCGTTACCTCCAGATGCGCTAGCGAAGCGGCGACTCGGTAGGTGTCGAGTGCATCTTCGAAGGCAATGCCGAACTTGTTTTCTTTAAGCCCGGTCGAGATGTACGGATGGGTCTTGGGGTCGACATCGGGATTCACGCGCAGTGAAACGCGTGCGCGCTTGCCGACGGAGCCCGCAACATCGTTCAGTCGGTGCAGCTCGGGGATGGATTCGACATTGAAGCACAGAATGTCGTATGACAGCGCGAGACGCATTTCATCGCGGGTTTTGCCGACGCCGGAAAAAATCACCTTATGTGGGTTGCCACCTGCCGCGATCACGCGCTCCAGCTCTCCGCCGGAGACGATATCAAATCCCGAGCCCAGCTTGCCCAGCAGGCTGAGTATGGCCAGG
>JBEDGK010000110.1:0-7282 GCA_041174665.1 Pseudomonadota bacterium | reverse complement strand
CGCCTGCTCGCCCACGGCGTTGAGTCACTGACCGATGCTGAGTTGCTGGCGATACTGCTACACACTGGCACCACGGGCTTGAGTGCGATTGAGCTTGCGCAAAGCATCATCGATCGCTCTGGGTCGCTGGCCCGGCTGATGACTGCACCCGAGGGGGCACTTGAGGGCATCAAAGGCTTAGGGCCGGCAAAGCGTTCTCAGATGCTGGCCGTGCTCGAACTGGCCCGGCGAAGTTACGCGAGCGCGCTGCAGGATCAACCGGTATTCGAATCACCGCAGTCACTCAAACATTTTCTTCTGACTCAGTTTGCCGGGCAGAGCAATGAGCGCTTCCTTGCACTATTTCTCGATGTCGGGCACCGTCTGATTGCCAGCGAAACCTTGTTCCAAGGGACCCTGACGCGCACGGCGGTCTATCCGCGAGAGGTAGCGCGACGCGCGCTCGCGCACAATGCTGCTGCGGTAATTTTTGCGCATAACCATCCCGACGGGAATGCCAGTCCCAGCCTCAATGACAAGAAACTCACCAGCGAACTAAAGAAAGTGCTGGACGGGCTGGAGGTCAAGGTGTTGGATCACCTGATCGTCGCCGGAAACCGCTGCTGGTCCTTTCACGAGCACGGACTGTGCTGATCCCTGCCGCACCCGATCCCAGCTCTAGCCACCGACACAGGCCAGTGCTGGTAAAACCCACTGCCTGCGCAAGAAAATGTTAAATATTTTCATATGTATCAAGACACAATTGTTTTCTGCAAGTCATTGAATCTCCTGAATTTTTCTGTATAATCCCGATTTTTCAAGATTCTGGAACTACAAGGAGCCTGCCGTGGCACGTGAATGCCAAGTAACCGGGAAGAAGCCGATGGTCGGCAACAATGTTTCCCACGCCAACAACAAGACCAAGCGTCGCTTCCTGCCCAACCTGCAGAACCGTCGCTACTGGGTCGAATCCGAGAACCGCTGGGTGCGTCTGCGCATCTCGACTGCGGGTCAGCGCCTGATCGACAAGCTGGGCATCGATGCCGTACTGGCTGACATGCGCGCTCGCGGCCAGAAAGTCTGACCGACCCGACAACTCCACCTAGAGAGGAAAACTGATAATGGCTACTTCTAAAGGCCGTGACAAGATCAAGCTGGAGTCGACCGCAGGTACAGGTCACTTCTACACGACTTCCAAGAACAAGCGCACGATGCCCGAAAAAATGGAGATCATGAAATTCGATCCCAAGGCGCGCAAGCACGTGATCTACAAGGAAACGAAGATCAAATAATCTTCGGTCTCTGCACATCAAAAAGCCCGCGGAGTTCGCGGGCTTTTTTGTGCCAGTGATCTGCTGCCTCGCGCGGTCTCTCTGATGGATGTCCCAGAGCGTGCGCTCAGTCGTGCCTGCCAGCGTCAACCGGCAGGCATCACAAACAATCAGGCATAGCTTCTGAGACGCAGAGAGAACTGCTGTAGCGCGCTGATGCCGGATGCCTCCGCACGTGCACACCAGTCACGCAGCTGGGCCAGCAACTGGTCGCTGCTGTGGTGCGACCGCTCCCAGATAGCCGCCAACTCGACACGCATCTCGTGCATGGTCTTGAGCGCTGCGCTGTGCTTGAAAATCTCAGACAACTGCTGCACCTGCGAGGTGTGCAAGCTGGCCGGCTCGCGTTGCAATAGCTGCTTGGAAGATCTCAGCATGCTCGCTTCAAGCGAGGATTTTTCGCGAATGTGGGCGACCTCTTCAGCCCAAGCCTGACGCAAAGAGCGCGCATATTTCGCCATCACGTCATAGCGGTTGGCGACCACGGAGTGCAACGTGTCCAGATCGGCTACCAGCTTCTCGCGATCAAAACGGGGCGCTGGAGCAATCTTCTTCACCTTGGCCAGTCCGAAGAACGACAAGATGGAAATATACATCCAGCCAATGTCGAACTCGTACCACTTCGATGACAGCTTGGCCGAAGTGCCATAGGTGTGGTGATTGTTGTGCAGCTCTTCGCCGCCGATGATGATCCCCCAAGGGAGAATATTGGTCGATGCATCTTTGCAGTCGAAGTTGCGGTAGCCCCAATAATGGCCAATGCCATTGATCACGCCAGCGGCGGTGACGGGGATCCACATCATCTGGATCGCCCAGACCGTCAGCCCGAGCACACCGAACAGCAACACATTGACGATCAACATGAGCGACACGCCCAGCGCCGAGTGCTTGGCATAGACATTCCGCTCGATCCAATCATCGGGCGTCCCGTGGCCGTATTTTTCTATCGTCTCGCGATTGCGAGCCTCCACCCGGTACAGTTCCGCACCTTCGAACACCACTGTCTCGATACCGCGGGTGATCGGGCTGTGCGGATCTTCCTCCGTCTCGCACTTGGCGTGATGCTTGCGATGAATTGCTGCCCACTCCTTGGTCACCATGCCGGTGCTCATCCACAGCCAGAAACGGAAGAAATGGCTGGGTATCGCATGCAGGTCCAGCGCGCGATGCGCCTGGCAACGATGCAGGAAAATAGTCACTGCAGCGATGGTGATGTGGGTGACGGCCAGCGTGTAGGCCAGGATCTGCCAGCCCGAGGCGTTGGTAAAGCCGTTCAGCAGGAAATCCAGCACGGGATCGAGACCAGAGGTCAGACTCATTTTTTCTCCAAAGGGTGAAACAAAGCCGCGTCCGGCGTTTCTTTTCAGGAATGGGGTCCGCGCGCAGACACCGGGATTGTACGTGTTTTTAGCGGGAATCGGGCTTATTCAAAAGCAACTTATTCAGGTAAATCATACAAAGAAGGCTTATGAATCATAGACTTGTCAGTTTTTACCGAAACTGATGAATCCATTTCACTTAATAGGGGGAATCAACACATTCAGGCTGCGTATCAAATCGAGGAGTCGGCGATTTACCTCCGAAAGCAGCGCCCCACTGCCCTCCTCGGGATCGGCGATCCAAAACGAGACCTCAAGCACCAAACCTTCCTGAGCCAACCGGCTGATCAGCACCTCGGGGGCAGGTTCGGCGAGCACTCTGGGCAATTCCTGAATTGCGCGCCGAGCGGCCGTTGCAAATTCATCAATATTCGTCTGATAGCCGACGACCAACTGGCTGCTCAGCCGCACCCGCCGGTCCGATAATGAAAAATTCTGAACCGGTGACGACACCATCATTTCATTGGGAATCACCGCCTCGGAGCCGTCACCGGCGCGCAGTATCGTGCAGCGCGCATTGATCTGCACCACCTCGCCGCGATATTTGTCCACGCTAACGATATCGCCCAGCGCGAGACTGCGTTCCAGCAGGATCACCATGCCAGACACATAACTGCTGACCAGCTTTTGCAGACCCAGGCCCAAGCCGACACCGAGCGCACCGCCGAATACCGACAGCACCGTCAGGTCAATGCCCACCAGCGACAAACTGATCAGCACAGCCAGCAGCAGGAACAATGCACGACCGGAGCGCGCCAGTACGACGCGTATGGATGAATGCACCGCGTCGAACTTCATCAATCGCTGCTCGAGCACTGCCGATGCCCACAGCGCGATCACTACGGTGACAGCGACGGAAATCAGCGCCTGCAGGATCACCAGCAATGATTCACGATGCCGACCCATGGGTAAGGTCGTCTGCTCGAGCAAGAGCACCAGTTCCGGCCAAAGGCCGGTGACATACAATCCGAGACCCAACCAGACGATCACCGCAATGATTTGCTCAACCGACTGCAGCACACGTCCGACGCGACCCTCTTTCACGAAGGCTTTGCGGAGCATGAAGAACAACACGCGAATCAGCAGGAACGCAAGCATCAACGGTAACGCAAGCCGTAACGTGCCGACGTTCTGCCAGCGGCTCAACCCGGCCACGGATACTGCGACCAGCACCACTGCAAGCAACGGTGCGAGCACGCGATGAAAACTGTCGACCGGCGCGTTGCCGCCAGCCCAGGACTCCGGTGTCGTGAAGCGCGTGACTAGCCAACGAGACAACCACCAGCCGGCGAGAAGACATCCCGCCAGCATCAGCAGCTGAGACAGCAAGCCGGGACTCTGAAGTTCTGTTATCAGGCCCGGCAAGAAAATTTGCGCAGAATCAGTGTTCAAGATCGCCCCGCGGTAGTGATTGAAGCGGCGTTGCCTGTTGCTGATGACGCCACCAGTTCCTGGCGAAGCGGCGGGCCAGCGCCACCCGATCCCTAATCACGATCAGGTTCTCTGCATTCAGGTGCTGCGCACCCCAGGTGAAGTTGTAGCTTCCACTGATGACCACGGGCCTCGCACCGTATCCGCCATTGTGCTGATCGGCGTCGATCACCACGATCTTGTTGTGAGCATGCCGATATCTTGTCTCGAGCCAGACGGTTATCCCATGCTGTTGCAGCAGCTCCAGCAGAGATGCCGGCGTATCCGCGTGCTGACGGCCATCTGCCAACACGAGTACCTCCACGCCGCGCGATCTGGCGTCGATGAGGCTAAATGCAAAAGTTCGGCTGGTCAACAAAAAAGCCTGAACGAGTATCTGGCGACGGGCGCCTGCAATGGTTTCATTCAACAGAGACTCTGCATCGTCCCATGGCGCAAACGCAACCTCGATACCGGTTCGGCCAGAGGCCTTGTGCTCTGAGCCGGGTCTGTCTCCGGCCGTCGCGGGCAGGAGCGAACCGATGAATACGAGCAAGGCCAGAATTCGAAGACTGGCGCTCATGATTCAGCGCTGCCTCTCGAGCACAGCCGCGAAAAAACCATCTGTCTGATGACGATGCGGCAGCAACTGAAGAAAGTCACCCATGGACAGCGACAGCTTTTGCTCTGCCATGAGCTCGCCCATGGGACGCAAACTGAATTCGGGATGCTCGGCAATGAAACCGTTTACCACGGATTGATTTTCTTCTTCCAGCAAGCTGCATGTCGCATAGACTAGCCGCCCGCCCGGCTTCACCAGTCGGGCAGCGCTGGCCAGTATCGATCGCTGCTTCGCATTCAGCTCGGCAAGGTCTTGCTCGTGCTGCCGCCATTTCATGTCTGGATTGCGGCGCAAGGTACCGAGGCCGCTGCAAGGCGCATCGACCAGCACGCGATCGATCTTGCCCGCAAGTCGCTTTATCTTGGCATCGTTCTCGTGAGCGATCAGCACAGGGTGTACATTTGACAGACCACTGCGGGCCAGTCGAGGCTTCAGCTTTGCCAGGCGTTTTTCGGAGACATCGAACGCATACAAACGTCCCGTGTTTCGCATCCATGCGCCTAGCGCAAGCGTCTTGCCACCCGCTCCGGCGCAGAAATCAGCGACCATCTCGCCGCGCTTTGCACCCAGTATCTGCGCCAGCAACTGACTACCCTCATCCTGTACCTCCAGATGACCGTCTTTGAAGATCGTCATATTCTGCAATGCGGGCTTCTTGTGCATGCGCAGGCCCAGCGAAGAAAACGGTGTCGGCATGCACACGATACCGGCATGCGTGAGCGCCGCCTCGGCAGTCTCGCGGTCTGATTTGATGGTATTGACCCGAAGATCCAGCGGCGCAGGCTGATTCAGCGTATCGGTCAATTGCATCGCCTCCTCCTCGCCGAACTGCTGTATCAGCCGGCTCATGATCCAATCGGGCATATTGGCACGCAGCGCGACTGGCAAGCTGCTGCGGTCGATCGCCATCACATTGTCCAGCCAGGCGCGCTCGGCCTCGGTGAGACCAGAGAGTGCATCAATGCCCGCCGCCTCGGACAGACCGAGCAGCGCGAGTCTTCGCATCTGAGGCCCGCTGCCCGACTCGGAGAGGTAGTTGTACAGATGACGACGACGCAGCAGCGCATAAGTCGCTTCGGCAATCATGCCGCGTTCGCGTCCACCCAGCCGAGGATGGTCGCGAAAATACCGCGACAGCACGACATCAGCTGGACCAGTAAATCGAAGCACTTCTCGCAGCGCTTCCTCGGTACTGGCAATGATCGCGGGTGACAATCGCATGATCTGCTTTCTGGAAAAAATTCCTGATTTAGTGGCCGCCTCAGCTATTGCTGAGTTCAAACGCTGGGTTCAGAGGCTGGGTTCAGTGAACTTTAGCGCTGACCACACGCCCATCTTTGAGCACCAACCGACCCTCAAGCAGATCGCGAACGGCGCGAGGATAAATCTGGTGCTCTTGCTCGAGCACCCGGGCCGCGAGTGTCTCTGCATCGTCATTCTCGTGCACTGGCACCACCGCCTGCGTAATGATGGGGCCGTGGTCCAGTTCGGAGGTCACGAAGTGCACGGTAGCGCCGTGAAATTTGACGCCGGCATCAATCGCGCGCTGATGCGTATCCAAACCGGTGAAACTGGGTAGCAGGGAGGGGTGAATATTGACCAGCCGCCCAGCAAAATGATTGACGAAATTTTCCGTGAGTATGCGCATGAAACCCGCAAGGACCACCAGATCTGGTTGGTATTGGTCGATCGCGGCAGCCAGCGCCGCATCGAATTGCATCCTGTCCAGATAGTCGCGATGATTGACGACGGCCGTGGGAATACCAGCGTCGCGCGCGATTTCCAAGCCCGCGGCATCGGGCCTGTTACTGATGACGGCAGCGATCTGCGCAGACCACTGTTCCGACGCAGCGGTTTTCATCATGGATTCCATGTTGCTACCGCGCCCGGAGATCAAAATGACGATGCGTTTCATCAACCGGATTTTAACAGTGCGGCAAGACTCCGAAGGTGCTGTTGCACCTCCCAGGAAAACAACCGTCGGAGAGGAATTACTGAAAAGAGAAGAAGACGCGGAACGGGACTTTTCTCTCGCTCCAGAAGTCCGCCGCATCGCGGAAGACGTCGAGCAGATTTTCGCGCGCTTCCTTGTCGAATTTCTGCGTGCTTGGCAATTGCTCAAGCACAACAAGGAATCCGGTCTGCTCGCCCGCTTCATGAAACACCTTGGTCAGGCATTCGGTCAGGGCGTCATAATTCTTTGCGAATTGTTTGGGGAGATAGAATGATTCTGCAATGGCACCCAGTACCTGCTGTCGTGTCATCGCATGTGCGCAGTGCGCGTAAAGAAAATGCTGGCCAAGACGAACGGTTTCCTCCTGCAGTTCAGTGACCCGAAACGCACGGATGGACTGTACGACATTGGCAGGTACGGCACGAAGCAGACTGCTGGCCGGGGCAAATTCCTGGCTCTCTTCCTCGCGCTGTAGCAGCGGCGCGCTGAGCATGTAAATATTCACGGTAATGTTGAAACATCAAATGACGGACGCAGTATCAGAGTATTTTCAAATTTGCAACGACTGCGACCGTGCTCGGGTTCTCGTTCAGCAAAACCAAACCGC